>DTUW01000158.1 GCA_012963895.1 Campylobacterales bacterium
ATATGCCTCTAATTAAAGCTGAAAAGTTGCGGGAATTTCTCTCCACCTCATCGCTAATAGCTATCTCAGTAGTTGAAACAGAGAATCCACAAGGATATGGGCGGGTGATTTTGGAAAACAACGAAGTAGTAAAAATAGTAGAGGAAAAAGATGCATCAGAAGAAGAAAAGAAGATTAGGTATATCAATGGAGGGGTCTATCTCTTTGATATAGAGATTTTGAAAAGATATTTACCTCAACTATCTAATCAAAATGCTCAAAGAGAATACTATATCACTGATGTAATCCATTTGGCAAAGAAAGACGGACATGGAATTCAGGCTATCTTTCTACCCGCCGAAAATCTATTAGGGGTAAATTCCAGAGTCGATTTAGCAAAAGCTGAGGAGATATATCTACGACGAATAAGAAATAGGATAATGAGAGAGGGGACTACTATCCATCTTCCAGAGAGTGTATATATTGAAAACAGTGTTCAATTTATTGGAGAGTGTGAGATAGAACCAAATGTAGTTATTACCGGAAAAAGTGTGATAGTGAATTCCAAAATTAGAGCCGGTTCAGTAGTTGAAGACTCTTATATAGGAAACTCCACAATTGGGGTAATGGCTCATATTCGTCCCGGTTCCTATATTCTAAATAGCAAAATTGGGAATTTTGTGGAGGTGAAAAACTCCAATCTCGAAGGGGTAAAGGCGGGACATCTTGCCTATCTTGGAGATGCTTCTATTGGAGAAGGGACTAATATAGGGGCTGGTGTAATTACAGCTAACTACGATGGAAAAAAGAAATATAGAACTAAGATAGGTAAAAATGTATTTGTTGGTAGCGATAGCCAAATTATCGCCCCTGTTGAGATTGGAGATAATATTATGATTGGTGCGGGAACTACTATCCCGAGTAATGCAGAAATTCAACCGGGTAGCTTAGCTATCTCTCGAACCAATTTGAGAGTAATAAAAGATTTCTTTTTCAAATTTTTCAACAAGGAGAACAGATGAAATATATCCAAACATCAGAAGCACCACAAGCGATAGGACCATATTCACAAGCTATCGCCATCAATGGATTTCTATATACCTCAGGACAAATTGCCCTAACCCCTGATGGAAAATTTGTAAATGAGGATATTGTTGCCCAAACTAAACAGGTATTGGAGAATCTTCAACAGGTATTGAAAGCTGGTGGAAGTAGCTTGGATAGAGTTGTAAAAACTACTATCTATCTCAAAAATATGGAAGACTTCGAAGCTGTAAATAGAGTTTATGCGGAATTCTTTGGCAACCATAAACCAGCTAGAAGCACGGTAGCAGTTCAAAAACTCCCAAAAGATGCACTTGTAGAGATAGAAGCGGTCGCTATTGTTTGATGAAACTTTCCTCCAAATTTTCTCTACTCCTCGCCCTCTCCCTCTCTCTTAAAGGGGAGATATACTATTCTCTCCAACTCGCTACATTCAAAGATAAACAGAAGGCGAAATTAGAACTCCAAAGACTTTCGAAAAATATAGATGGTCTTTTCCTCTATCGGACAGATAGCGGATATTGGACTATCAGAGTTGAAAAAGCAAAAAACCGCGATGAGGTTGCAAGGTTTCGCAAAAATTCAGATATATCTATTATTCGTCGAGGATTGATAGTCCCGTCAGATAGTAAAAAGATAGGAAATAGTCAAAAGATAGGAAATATAGGAGATACAAAGAAAATAGAGGAAACAAGAGAAAATAAAAAGAGAGATGAAAATATAGCAGTTTCCAAAAAACCTCCTTCTATATCTCTTGAAAAAAGAGAGATTCCAGAAATTGAGCCTAGACAAATTCAACCTAAACGGATTGAGAAAAAAGATAGAGAGATATACAAATATGAGCCGATAGATACCTACACATTTAGAATCAGAGTAGGTAATAGAATATATGTGATTCAGTTCTCAGACAATCCAGATAGCGAAATGGCAAAAACAGTATTTGATGAGAAACCTAGACGGAGTAACCTAAATCTATTAATTGTCTCCAATAGCTCTGTTCAGATTCCAATCCATCTTGGAGACCTTACCCCTTATCAGGGAAAAATAGAGAGGGCAATAATTCCGATATTGGACAAGGCGAGAAGAGATAACCATATTAGAGTTAAAGCATATAGAATAAAGAAAAGAAGCTCCCCCTATCCCCGAGAGTAGGAGAGGAGATTGGGAATAGGGGGAGGGGAGGAGAGATTAGAAAACAGCTTTTAGAATATAGAAGATAATACCAGCAAGCACCCCTGCCACAGGAACCGTAATTACCCAAGCAGCGATAATTTTTGATACAAAACCTCTTTCAACATATTTTTCATTACTAGCTAAAAACTCTCTTAGGAAACCTACTCCAAACACACCACCTACTGCAATATGGGTGCTAGATACAGGCAACCCTAGTTGGCTTGCAATAATAACTGTTATCGCCGCAGCCATTGCTATCGAATAGGCTCGAACTGCATCAATCTCTGTAATTTCTGAACCAACTGTTTGAATAAGTCGAGGACCAAATAGAAGAAGTCCAACAGAGATACCCAATCCACCAACAGCCATAACCCATAGAGGAATAGGGGCTTTTGTAGAAATATCACCGGTTACGATAGTATCATAGATACCTGCAAGAGGACCAACCGCATTAGCTACATCATTTGCACCGTGAGAGAATGAGAGAAGAGCCGCAGCAAAAATTAGAGGAATGGCAAATAGGCTATTTACCGATTCTCTACTATTGCCCAATTTCTCAACAGATTTTGCAATGATAGGTTTGACAATTAGGAATACAATTCCAGCCACGGCTAAACCGATAATAGAAGCCACTAAGAAAGTAGGTTTTTTGGTATCAGGTAAGAAGGTGAAAATATCTACAATATCAGGCCAAACCTTTTTTAACCCCTTCATTACCAAATAGGTTCCGAATGCCCAAGCCATTACAGAGACAAGGATAGGAACAAACTTTTTAGAGGCTTCTAATTTGTCATCTTTGAAGAGAATAGATTTTTTGATGATATATAGGAATGTTGCGGCTATCAACCCTCCAAGAACTGGCGAAACAATCCAAGATAGGACAATTTTTCCCATTGTTCCCCATTCAACAATTGAGAAACCGGCCGCAGCAATTCCAGCCCCCATAACTCCACCTACGATAGAGTGGGTAGTTGATACAGGAGCTTTGAAATAGGTAGCTAAGTTCAACCAAGCAGCCGCCGCCAAAAGTGCTGCACTCATAGCTAAGACAAACTCATCAGGAGAGAATAGGGCAGGGTCGATAATCTTCTTTTTAATAGTCCCTACAACATCACCACCAGCGATAAGAGCTCCACTCGCTTCAAAGATAGCAGCGATAATTACAGCCCCGGTAATAGTAATTACTTTTGCTCCAACTGCTGGACCAACATTATTGGCAACATCGTTAGCCCCGATGTTCATCGCCATATATGCTCCAAAGAATGAAGCGAGGATTAGTAAGAAGCTATTATTCAAATTTCCAAAGTTGCTATTTACCCAAATAGCAACAGCCACCATAAATAGAAAACCTAAGATTGTTTTTACTACTACACTATTCATATTTTCCTTTCATATTTTAGAAGAACCATTGAGAGGTTAGTTTTATTCTTGTGTCGTCTTTATCTCCAATAGCTTTCTCATACTCATCTTTTTGGTAAGTTAGACCTATCTTAGTAGAGTTTCCTCGGAGATACCAATTGAGACCTACAACGGTAGAAGTTAGGTCGTAGTCATCTTCATCTTCCCACTTATTCCACTCTTCATATCTGAAAAATGGAGCGATATTTAATCCTTCTACAAAATATTCACCAGCTACATACCAGCCGTCAGATGTTCCAGTTTCAATTTTCTCATCGCTCCAACTATGAACTACCCCATCAAAGTGGAAATATTCAGCCTGAATAAAAGCTCCTTGATAGTGAGCTGAAAACTCTACATTTGTCAATTCGTGGTCGACGGTAGCATCGTGTTTGATGCCATCTTTTTCATAGTCCAAATTTATATCTGAACTATTCCAGTAGGCAAATCCGATAGAGATATGTTTTCCTTGCCCCATATAGGACTCTGTTCTCTTTTTCTCTTCCCAACCATCGATTGGAGATAGGACAATTTTTCCACCATAGAAAAAGCT
>DTUW01000159.1 GCA_012963895.1 Campylobacterales bacterium
CTGATGTTTGGTATTGATGAGGTTGAGGCTCTTCCAAAGATTGGATATATTCCTTAGATATATTTCCACAAATATTCAAAATTCAAGGAAAGAGATGTTTTTTAAAAACCTGAAAAGATATGAAACTCCAAAAGAGGAGTTAGAGAAATACAACTATGCAAAGATGACCACCTCTAAGGGGGTAATATGGTTACGACTTTTCAATAGTGAAGTTCCAAACACCGTTGCTAATTTTGTCCATCTGTCTAATCAAGGATTTTACAACGGACTAAATTTCCATAGAGTTATCCCAAACTTCATGGCACAGGGGGGCTGTCCAGATGGAACGGGAACGGGAGGACCGGGCTGGGCTATCCCTTGTGAAACTGCTCTAAATACCCATAGACATAGAAGAGGTTCGCTCTCAATGGCTCATGCAGGACCAAATACAGGAGGTAGCCAATTCTTTATCTGTTTTGTAGATTGTCCGCATCTCGATGGAGTTCATACTATTTTTGGAGAGATTGAAGAAGGAGATAAAGAGAGTTTTGAGGTCTTGGATAGCATCAGACAAGGCGATACTATCGAGAAGATAGAGATATTTGAGAATAGAGAGCAAGGAATATAGATGGGATTCATAAATGCAACCACTTCAATTCTCGGGAAAATATTTGGAACTCGCAACGATAGAGAGATAAAGAGGTATCGGAAAAGGGTTGAGATTATCAACTCCTTAGAACCAAAATATCAGAAGATGAGTGATGAGGAGCTAAAAGAGGCTTTTCAAGAACTCAAAAAATCTGTTTTATCTGGTGAGAAGAGTTTAGATGATGTTCTCCACGAATCTTTTGCTATCACAAGAGAAGCAAGTGTTAGAACTCTTGGAATGAGGCACTATGATGTGCAACTTATCGGCGGAATGGTTCTCCACGATGGGCGAATAGCCGAAATGAAAACGGGAGAGGGTAAAACTTTGGTGGCTACTCTCCCAATCGCTTTAAATGCGATGTTAGGTAAGGGGGTTCATCTAGTTACAGTAAATGACTACTTAGCTAAAAGAGATGCTAACGACCTCCGCCCCCTATATGAGTTCTTAGGCTATTCGGTCGGTGTTGTTACAGAAGAGATTAGGGACGATTTCGAAAAGAAAAAGCAGTATGAGGCTGATATTACCTACGGGACTAATAACGAGTTTGGTTTCGATTATCTTAGAGATAATATGAAATATTCGAAAGATGAGATGGTTCAGCGAGGACACCATTTCGCTATTATCGATGAGGTCGATTCGATTCTAATCGATGAGGCTCGAACTCCTCTAATTATTTCAGGACCAACTGATAGGAAATTAGATAACTATATCAAAGCCGACCAAGTAGCTAAGCAGTTAGAGAAAGGCGAACTAATTCCATCAAACAATCCAGAGGAACCGGATAAGACGACTGGCGATTTTATAGTAGATGAGAAAAATAGAAATGTTCTATTAACAGAGGAGGGAATGGCTAAGGCTCAAAAACTTTTTGGAGTTGATAATCTATACAGTTTAGAAAATGCAGTTTTAGCCCACCACCTCGACCAAGCACTAAAAGCAAACTACCTTTTTGAAAGAGATGTAGATTATGTTGTAAAAGATGGAGAGGTTATTATTGTCGATGAATTTACAGGGCGGTTGTCTGATGGTCGAAGATATTCCGATGGACTTCATCAAGCGATAGAGGCAAAAGAGGGGGTGGAGATAAAAGAGGAGTCCCAAACCTTAGCCGATATTACTTTCCAAAACTATTTTAGAATGTATGAGAAGTTAGCGGGTATGACAGGAACAGCCCAAACAGAAGCTACCGAGTTTGCAGAAATCTACAATCTTGAAGTTATCTCCATTCCAACCAATCTACCTGTAATTAGAAAAGATTTGAACGACCTCATCTATAAGACTGAAAAAGAGAAGTTTGATGCAGTAGTTGAAAAGGTAAAAGAGCTATATAAAAAGGGACAACCTGTCCTAATTGGAACTACATCAATTGAGAAGAGTGAAGCCCTCCATAAGAGACTGAAAGAGGCGAAAATCCCTCACTCTGTCCTAAATGCTAAGAACCACGAGCAGGAGGGGGAAATTATCAAAAAAGCAGGTCAAAAAGGGGCTGTTACCATTGCTACCAACATGGCAGGTCGAGGGGTAGATATAAAATTGGGTGAAGGAGTGAAGGAGCTTGGAGGTCTCTATATTCTCGGAACAGAGAGACACGAAAATAGAAGAATTGATAATCAGCTTAGAGGTAGGGCTGGACGACAAGGAGACCCTGGGGTAAGTCAATTTTATCTATCCCTTGAAGATAATCTATTGAGAATTTTTGGAAGTGATAGAATAAAGGCGATAATGGATAGACTCGGGGTAGAAGAGGGAGAACATATTGAATCTGGTATGGTAACTCGTGCAGTTGAAAAGGCTCAAAAGAGAATTGAGGGAATGCATTTCGAACATCGAAAACATATCGTTCAGTATGATGATGTCTCTAATGAGCAGAGAAAAGTAATTTTCAATTTCAGACACCAACTCTTAGACCCTGAATTTGATATTGGAGCTAAGCTATCCGAAAATCGCAGAGAGTATGTGGAGGCTCTTTTAGAGGAAAATTCTATCTTTGAGGGTATTCCTAATGAGGATTACAATTTGGAGGGGCTTATTGGAACTCTAAAAGAGGAGATGAGGCTATCTATTGATATTTCAGAGCTTAAAGGGAAAGATGCCGATGAGGTGTTTGAGATTGTGTTAAATCGGATTGAAGATGAATACAATAAGAAGATGGCAATCCTCGACCCATTTATTAGAAAAAGTATAGAAAGAGAGATATATCTAAAAACTCTTGATAAGAATTGGAGAGAACACCTCCACCAAATGGATATTTTGAAAACTGGTATTGGACTTAGAGGATACAACCAAAAAGACCCGTTGGTGGAATATAAAAAAGAGAGTTTTCACCTCTTTAATGAGTTGGTAGATGCTATCAAGTTCGAAACTATAAAAGTTCTACAACTAATAAATTTTGGAACTAATCCAGAAGAGGAGAGCGAGGAGTTTATTGCAAAGAGAGAGAAAGAGAAGGAGATAGAGAAAAAACGGCAGGAGATGTTGCAGGAGACCAATAGAGAGACAACTAAACCTATTAGAGTTCAGAAGAAGCCTAAGAGAAATGAGCCTTGTCCGTGTGGTAGTGGAAAGAAATATAAGCATTGTTGTGGGGTAAGTGGTCCTAAAAAAGGGGTATTTGCCAAGCAGTAGATGGATATTAGAGATGCAATAGAGTTTGGAGTTTCTACACTCTCTAATAGAGTTCCTCGCCCCCGTTTGGAGAGTGAAATACTTCTCTCCTCTATTCTTCATCGGGATAGAATATATCTATTTCTAAATCCTTCTGTTCCTCTCTCCAATAGAGAAAAAGAGATATATATTCAATACCTCCAAAGACGACGAGAGGGCGAACCGATAGAATATATCACCAACAGAGTTAGTTTTTATAATCACCACTTTTTTATAGATAAAGGGGCTTTAATTCCTCGTCCTGAAACTGAAATATTGGTAGATAAGGTTTTGGAAGCTATCTCCAATATTCCAAATCCAAAGATATTAGAGATTGGAACAGGGAGCGGGGCGGTTGCTATTTCGATAGCGATAGAGAGGAAGGATAGCTATATCTTAGCTGTTGATATTTCTAATCAAGCTTTACAGGTTGCAAAAAAGAATATAGAGCTATTCCAAGTCTCCAATATCGAGATTAGAAAAAGTAATCTTTTTCAAAATATTCAAAGTAGTGAAGAGTTTGATATTATCTTTTCAAATCCTCCATATATTTCCGTTTCTGAAAAAGATAAGTTGCAGAGAGAGTTGGACTATGAGCCTGATATTGCTCTTTTCGGAGGAGAGCGGGGCGATGAGGTTTTGAAAAATATTATTGACAAATTTTTTATTAGAAATGAAAAAGTTCTTATTTGTGAAATGGGATACAATCAGAGAGATGAGGTGGCTCGGTATGTTGATGGTAGGGGTAGGTTAGACTTTTACAAGGATTTTGCTAAACTCGATAGAGGTTTTATATTGAAAAAATAGAAAGGAGCAAAAATGGCAGATTTTGAGATGATAAGTCCATATTTAGCAGAAGAGATTGAATCAGA
>DTUW01000160.1 GCA_012963895.1 Campylobacterales bacterium
GAAACTTGAAAAAGAATTTTCACAAATCCTACATAGCTTAGATAAAGTTAAAGAGCATGTTTGCGAACAGGATAATAAAATGTTGGCTATTTGATAAAAAGTTCAATATCTCTCAATCTTCTATATGAAGTCCAATCAGCCTTTATCGGAGTGATTGAGACTACCTCATCGGCTACCGCTTCAAAGTCGGAGCGGTAGTCTCTGAACTCTTGTCCAACTTCTCTACTATCCCACTCCAACGAGTGGTATCCCAACCAATATAGTTTTTCTCCAAATGGTGAAGTGTATAGATGTGTATTGTTTCTATATCGTCTATATCCCAAATAGGTAATCTCCATCTTTTCAGGATTTCCATTTGGTGGGACATTGATATTTAGTATCTCTCTTGAAGAGAGGGGGTATCTATTTTCTAATATCTTTTTTACTATATTGAAAGCAACTCGACCCGCTACCGAATAGTCTATATTCTCTCTTCTCTCTCCTAAGACTTGACTAATTGCAATTGCTGGAATACCTTGAAAAGAGGCCTCCATAGCTCCTGCAACAGTCCCAGAATAGATAGTATCCTCTCCGAGGTTTGCCCCGCGATTTATACCACTCACAACTATATCTGGGGATTTATCGTGAAACAGAACATATTTGGATATATAGATGCAGTCGCTCGGAGTTCCATCTATTTTGTAGGTATCTTTTTCAACTTCTACTATCTTCAAAGGTCTATCCAAAGTTACACTATGCGAACAGGCTGACTTTTCAGAAGATGGAGCTACTATTATCACTTTTCCGAGAGGGGATAGAGCTTTTTTCAGTTCTAATATCCCCAGTGAATCTACTCCATCATCATTGGTAATTAGTATAGAATATCCCATATTTTCAATATTCCTAAGTGATATTGGTAAGAGATAGATGGTATTACAAACTATGTTAAAGTAAATTTAAATCCAAATAAGCTATTTGATATAATCCTATCAAATTTGCAAAAGGATAGCTATGAGAATATTAGTGGTTGAAGATGAACCGACCTTAAAACGGACACTAATTGAGGGGTTGAAAGAGTATGGATATCAGAGCGATGAGGTGGATACTTTAAAAGATGCAGAATACTATTTAGGTATTAGAAACTATGACCTAATTTTGATGGATTGGATGTTACCTGATGGAGATTGTATAGATATTATTCCCCACATTAAGAGCCAAAACCCTAAAAGTGTGATTGTAATCCTTTCGGCAAGAGATGATGCAAAAAGTGAAGTGGAGGCATTGAGACAAGGAGCTGACGACTATATTAAAAAACCTTTTGACTTTGAAGTTTTGATAGCTCGAATTGAGGCGAGATTACGATTTGGAAGTAGTAGCGAAATTGAGATAAGTGGATTGAAAATAAATCCAGAAGAAGAAAAAATTATCTACAACGGACAAGAGATAGAACTCAAAGGGAAACCTTTTGAAGTTTTAACCCACCTTGCAAGACATCGAGACCAGATAGTCTCAAAAGAACAGCTATTAGATGCAATTTGGGAAGAGCCTGAACTAGTTACCCCAAATGTGATAGAGGTAGCTATCAACCAAATCCGCCAAAAGATGGATAAGCCTTTGGGTATCACAACGATAGAGACCGTTAGACGACGGGGTTATAGATTTTGTTTTCCGAAAAAGGGTTAGTAAATCTCAAATTCTTCACCATATTTACCCTCCTAACTCTTCTATTTGCTATTTCACTTTTGGGAACTTTAAAAGAGCTATTTATTATCGGTGAGATAGAGGAGTTACAGAAGCTAATTAGAGAAATAGAGGATAAAGGGGGAGAGTTAGAAAAGACCTCCCTTATCCATCTCTCCTTTACACAAGAGAATAATATTACCCAACCACTTGTATCCAAAGATATAGATGGACACAGCTTTATTACAATCTACCAAAATGGAATAGTTCTCCAAAAAGATATATCCATAGTAGAAAAGATATTTTGGAAAGCAACTATATTGATATTTCTATTCCTGTTTGGAATAGTCTTTCTTACCTTTCTCTATGCAAAGATAGCATCAAGAGATATTCGCCAACCTATTTCTATACTAAATCGATACTTAGATAGAGTGAATGGAAATTCACTCCACCATATCCCAAAAGAGAATCTACCAGAAGATTTCCACCTATTAGTAGATACAATCAACAACCTCATCAACCGAATAGATACATTTATAGGTTCTCAAAAAGAGCTGTTTATAGGAGTATCCCACGAACTAAAAACTCCTTTGGCTGTAATAAAATTAAAAAATCAGGTATTACTAATCAAAGAGAGAGAGAAAGAGGAATATATAGAACAGATACATTTTATCAACCAGAAAATAGATGAGATGGATAAAATAGTTTCCGATGTCCTAAATATTGGGAGATTGGAGAGCGCCCAATTTGAGCAACCGGTCGAACTCGACATTATCTCCTTTTTAAAAGAGAAAGGGGAAGAGTTTTCATTGATTGCAAAATCACAAGATAGAAATATTGTAATAAATCTACAACCTAATAGTTTTGTGGCTACTATTCAAAAAACCCTACTAAATCAGATTGTCCAAAACTTCTTACAAAATGCCATAAAATTTACTCCAAAAGGGAAAAAGATAGAACTTAGGAGCTACCTAAATCCCAAAGGAAACCTAGTAATAGAGGTAATAGATGAGGGGATAGGGATTGATGAGAAAGAGGATATTTTTGCACCTTTTCATAGAAAAGGGAATAAGTCGGGAGTCGGCTTAGGTCTCTTTCTTGCAAAAAGTGGAGCTGATGCAATGGGAGCTAAAATCAGTGTGAAAAATAGAGATGATGGTGTAAGTGGAGCTATCGCTACTCTCGAACTTCAAAATAGATTAGTCTGTCCTATCTGATACTATCTTTCCATGTTCGATAGTAATATATCTATCTCCCATCTTCTCCATCTCCTCTCTGTTGTGAGTTACCATCATGGTAGTTGTTCCAAATTCTCTATGGATAGATAGTATCTCTTGCTGTAAATGGTTTCTCATGTTGGTATCCAATGCTGAAAATGGTTCATCTAATAGCAATAGTTTGGGTCTTTTCATCAATGCTCTCGCCAAAGCTACTCGCTGTTTTTGTCCTCCACTGAGATATTGGGGATACCTATTTTTCAATTTTGTTAGGTGTGTAATTTCCAGAAGATAATTAGCAAATTCTATATCGCTATCTACAAATAGAAGATGTTCCAATATAGTCATATTTGGAAATAGGGCATAGCTTTGGAACAGAAAGCCTATCCCCCGTTTTTGAGGAGGGAGAAAGATATTACTATCTTGCCAGATTTCGTTTTCAACTACTATTTTTCCATTTGAATTTTCCAATCCAGCCACTACTCGCAATAGTGTTGTTTTACCGCTACCGCTTGGACCTGTAACAATCAGAAATTGCCTACTAGGAATAGATAGAGATATATTTAGCTCCATCTCTCCATCTACTCCAAAGAGTGTTTTAGAAATATCAATATTTATCATGTCGTTGAAAGATATGGAGAGATAGGAGAGTTGCAAAACTCACAAATAGCAAAATACCACTATATATATGTGCTGAATTGTAATCCATCATCTCTACAAACTCATATATTGCTATACTGGCCACTTTTGTCTCCTCAGAAATTCCACCCCCAACCATTAGAATAACTCCAAATTCTCCGATAGTATGGGCGAAAGTGATAACTATCGCACTAATTAGAGATGGTCTAATATTTGGTAGAGCCACCCTAAACAGAGTCTCCCAATAGCCTTTACCACAAATATAGCTAACCTCTATCATCTCTCTATTTAGAGCTTCAAACCCCTTTTGAAGAGGTTGAACCATAAAAGGAAAGCTATAAATCAGACTTGCCACAACTATACCACTCCAACTAAATAGTATATCTATCCCAAATAGTTGCGAGATTAGGGAGTTTGGAGAAAATACCACCAATAGATAGAACCCGAGAACAGATGGAGGGAGAACTATTGGAAGAGCGGTAATAGTCTCTAAAATTGGTTTCAATTTCGATTTAGTTTGGGAAAGAAACCACGAAAGTGGTAGAGAGATAACAAATAGAATAGCAGTAGTAATAGTAGCTAACTTTACCGAAAGTAGAAGAGGGGTGAAATCTATCTCCA
>DTUW01000161.1:0-2446 GCA_012963895.1 Campylobacterales bacterium
CTAGTATCTCAATGAGTGTTAGCAGTTTGATAGTAGTTCTAAATTCTATAAGAGTGAAGACATTTGATAGAATTTGAAAAATTTAGATATAGGAGTTCTCTTTGAACGAGCAAATAAGCGATATTTTAGAAGAGACTAAGATGGGTATGGAGGATTCCATAGAAGCCCTAAAAAAAAATTTCAAGACTATTAGAACAGGCAAGGTAAATACCAATATCTTGGATAATGTTTTTGTAGATTACTACGGAGCTAAAACGAAACTTTCACAAGTAGCTACGATATTGGCTACCGATGCTACTACTATTGTAATATCTCCTTGGGAAAAGAATCTACTTACCGAAATTGAGAAGGCTATCCAAACTGCAAATATTGGAGTCAATCCTCATAACGATGGAGAACAGATAAAACTTTTCTTTCCTCCTATGACAACTGAACAGAGAGAAGAGAGTGTAAAACAAGCAAAAGGTATGGCTGAAAATGCAAAAGTAGCAATTAGAAACCATCGAAAAGATGGAAACAATGCTATTAGAAAACTTGAAAAAGAGAAAGAGATTAGTATAGACGAGTCGAAAAAGGGGCAAGAGGAGATACAGAAACTAACAGACCAATTTATCTCCAAAGTTGATGAGCTATTTAAAGCCAAAGAGGCTGAAATTATGAAGATATAGGAAACCGTTTCAATATGGTAGATGTTAGAAAGGTGTATCAAGAACACCAAGCCCTATTAGAGGGTCATTTCCTTTTAAGTAGCGGAAACCACTCAAAATATTACCTTCAATCTGCAAGGGTGCTTGAAAATCCAAAAGTAGCCGAACAACTTGCTACCGCCCTAGCTTCTGAAATTCGACAAAGTAATATCAATATCGATTTGGTCTGTTCTCCTGCTCTCGGAGGTCTTCTAATCGGTTATGAACTTGCAAGAGCTTTGGGAGTGAGATTCATCTTTGCCGAGAGAAAAGATGGCAAAATGGAGATACGGCGAGGTTTCTCTATCTCAAAAGGTGAAAATGTTCTAATTTGTGAAGATATTATCACTACTGGCGGTTCAGCTTTGGAGGTCGCCGATGAGGTGGAGAAGCTCGGTGGAAATGTAGTCGGTTTTTCAGCCCTTGCAAATCGTGGATTTTGTTCAAGAGTAGGGAGCGATATTGCTCCAAAAGAGAGTTGCAAACTCCCTAAGGATAAGCCTCTATTTGCACTTGATGATTTTATCTTTGAAATATATTCACCTGAAAAGTGTCCGCTTTGTGCAGAAGGGGACAAACCTATAAAACCCGGTTCGAGAGGAAATTAGATGCCACTATTAGATAGTTTTATGGTTGACCATACCAAAATGGAAGCCCCAGCTGTCCGAGTTGCTAAGAGAATGAAAACTCCGAAAGGAGATGATATTACTGTTTTCGATTTGCGATTTTGCAAACCTAATCAGGAGATGATGTCGAGTGAAGGGCTTCACACCCTTGAACATCTTTTCGCTGGATTTATGCGAGAACATCTAAAAGATGAACCTGTTGAGGTGATAGATATATCTCCTATGGGTTGTAGAACTGGTTTCTATATGAGTTTGATAGGTTCTATCGACGAGCAACCTATTATTAAGGCTTGGGAAAACTCGATGAAAGATATTCTAAAATTGAAATCTCAAAGCGAGATACCTGAACTCAATATCTATCAATGTGGTAGTTGTGAGATGCACTCTCTTGAAGAGGCTCAAAAGATAGCTAAAAAAGTTTTAGATAGAGGTATTGGAGTTTTGGATAATGAAGAGCTAAAATTGGATTTATCCAAAATATAGATGGAAGATATTATCAATTCCATATCCAGCTATGGATATATTATTATCTTCTTCTACTCTCTTGGAGGCGGATTTTTCGCACTTGTAGGAGGTGCTATATTAGCCTCCATTGGAAAACTTGATATTCTACTTGTTATCCTCACCGCTGGAATTTCAAATATGGTTGGTGATATGTTTCTCTTCTATCTCGGTAAATACCATAAAAGAGACATCACCCATCACCACTTTTTTATCAAACATCGTCGCAAATTTGCCTATTCAAAGATTTTGATAAAGAGGTCTGATATATTCGCCATCTTTCTGCAAAAATATATATATGGTGTAAAAACCATCGTCCCTATCCTTTTAGGGTTGATAAATTACAACTTTTCTAAGTTTGCACTGCTAAATCTCTTTGCATCTCTAATCTGGGCTATCTCTATCGGTTTTGGTAGTTTCTATTTTTCCAACGGAGTTAGAGAATTTTTCAACGAATACCACATTCACCCGCTCCTATTACCTATCCTCTTTCTCTTCTTTCTATTTCTCTTCTGGAAATGGATAGATAAAAAAATATTATAGAATATCCATCAATCTATCGAATATTTGGGTATATTCGAATTTCCAAACAGGGATACTGGATATATCCGAATTTCCAAATAGGGATACTGG
>DTUW01000161.1:2546-15254 GCA_012963895.1 Campylobacterales bacterium
CGAATTTCCAAACAGGGATACTGGATATATCCGAATTTCCAAATAGGGATACTGGGTATATTCAAATTTCCAAACAGGGATACTGGTGTATCCAGAGATACAGGGGGTATATCCATATTGCAGAAAAGGATAGGATAGAATGCTGATAGATAGCTACAATCGGAAGATAGATTATCTTCGTATTTCCGTAACTGAAAGGTGCAATTTTAGGTGTCAATATTGTATGCCTGAAAAACCATTTTCGTGGGTTCCAAGGGAGAACCTCCTAACTTTTGAGGAGCTTTTCAAATTTGTAAAAGTGGCAATAGATGAAGGGGTTCGCAAAATTAGGATAACAGGCGGAGAGCCTCTATTACGAGAAGATATTGATAGGTTTATCAATATGATTTTTCGATATAGACCTAATATAGATTTGGCAATGACTACTAACGGGTATCTACTCTCCAAAGTGGCTCAACGAATTCGAGAAGCTGGATTAAAGAGGATTAATATCTCTCTTGATTCTTTAAAAAGGGAAGTTGCTTGGAAAATAGCTCAGAAAGATGTTTTAGATGAGGTGGTTCAAGGAATTGAAAAGAGTATAGAAGTTGGATTAAAGGTGAAAATAAATTCAGTCCCTCTAAAAGGGGTAAATGATGGCGAAATTATCGATATTCTCCATTATGGAATGGAGAGAGATATTCCAGTTAGATTTATAGAGTATATGGAAAATAGTTTTGCAAATGGTTCAATCGAAGGGCTAAGTAGCCGAGAGATTTTGGAGATTATTGGTAAGAAATACAACTTTATAGATGAAGGGATAGAACCCGGCTCTCCATCTCACTATTACAGATTGGAAAATGGATACCGTTTTGGAATTATTGAACCTCATCGAGATGATTTCTGCACCCACTGCAACCGAATCAGATTGACCGCTGAGGGATACCTAATCCCCTGTCTCTACTTTGATGAGGCTATGAGCATAAAAGATGCAATTAGAAACGGAGACATTGAGAAAGCCACCCAAATTCTCAAAGAGGTAATTAGAAATAAGCCCGAAAAGAATAGATGGAATGCGGGTGAGAATTCCAATAGGGCTTTTTATGAAACTGGTGGATAGTAATTGAAACATATTTTTATTAGAGAAATAAGATAAAATAATATATATCAAATTACAAGGAGGATATATGGCATTACCATATGCGAAAAAGAGATATATGATGTATCTCTTTGCTACTGTTGTAGCTCTAACTTTGCCTTTTATACAGGTAAATGATAACCACTTTTTCCTATTGAATTTCGACCATAAACAGGTGCATCTTTTCTTTATTCGGTTTGATATGCAGGAACTCTATTTAATGCCGTTCCTGCTTATTATGCTCTTCTTAGGTATTTTCCTAATGACTGTTATGGGTGGTCGTGTCTTTTGTGGTTGGGCTTGTCCTCAAACAATTTTTAGGGTTCTATATAGAGACTTTATAGAAACTAAACTTCTGAAACTTAGAAAGAGCATCAAGAATAAACAGAAAGAGCCAGATATGTCTAAGCCTGAAAATAAAATCAAAAAGGCGATAGCGATTGGTATTTGGTCTCTTCTTGCTCTGATTGCTGCTTCTGATTTTAGTTGGTATTTTGTTCCGCCTGAAACATTTTTTGAATATCTCCAAAACCCTGCGGAACATACTATTCTATTTGGGTTTGTCCTCTCTGTTGCACTATTCCTAATAGCTGATATTGTATTCATAAAAGAGAACTTTTGTATCTATGTCTGCCCTTATAGCCGAGTTCAATCGGTTCTATATGATGATGAGACTATTATGGCTATCTACGACCCAAATAGAGGGGGGCAGATATACAATGAGAATAAGGAAAAGATGGTATTTAAAAAGAAAGATTTACCAGAAGGGGCTGAATGCACCACATGCGAATCTTGTGTAACCGTCTGCCCAACCCATATCGATATTAGAAAAGGGTTACAGCTTGAATGTATAAATTGTCTTGAATGTGTTGATGCATGCACCGTTGTGATGGGCAAACTTGGAAAACCATCTCTAATCAGTTGGTCATCTGTAAAAGAGGTAATTAAGCGAGAAGGAAAAACAAGATTTTTCAGACCTAAAACTATTGGATATATAGCAGTTCTTGCTATTATGGTCTTTGTCCTCATCAAGTTAGGAAGCGAAAAAGAGCATATGCTCCTAAATATCAACCGAGAGAGCCAACTATATGCTATCAAACCTCACCCAGAGAGCGAAAATGGAAAACGGGTAACCAATGGATATATATTCCTCTTCCAAAATACAGAGAACCAAGACCACGAATACTATTTTGAGGTGAATAATCCAGATATAAAAATTCTACGACCTAAGCACCCTTTCAAAATCAAAGCTGGACATAAAACTAAGAAAATTGTGGTTCTCTATACTGATAAGATGTTGGCGAATGATGATAGAAAAGATGTAACTATCCCTATCAAAATTAGAGCCTATGCTGTTGATGAGCCTGAAAAAATTCATGTAGAGAGAGATGCTATATTTGTCTATCCACGAGCCGATTTGGTGAAATCGGAAGAGTAAAAGAGGGGAGGGAGCTTCTCCCTCCTCCCCCTATAAGGTTTGCAAATCTTTCAGAGTAGAGATTAGAGCATTCATCTTATTTCTAACTTCTAAGGCTTCGAGCCTATCTACACTATCGGCAACTATCCCAGCCCCTGCTTGAATATATACCTTTCTATCTTTTATCAATGCAGTTCTGATTGCTATCGAACTATCCATGTTCCCATCAAATCCGAAATAGCCAACAGTTCCACTATAAAAATTTCTTTTGATACCTTCAAACTGAGCTATCAACTCCATAGCTCTAATTTTTGGAGCCCCTGTCATAGTTCCAGCGGTAAAAGTGGCTTTCAGCAGGTCAAACATATCAAACTGCTTATCAAGCTCTCCATATATATCTGAGACCATATGCATTACATGGGAGTATCTCTCGACCCTCATAATATTTGGAACTCTCACACTACCAGCCTTAGCCACTCTACCCACATCATTTCGCCCCAAGTCTATTAGCATCAGATGCTCTGCTCTCTCTTTGGGGTCGCTGATTAGTTCTTTTTCCAGCTCTAAATCTCTTTTGAGATTTTTCCCCCTCTTTCTCGTTCCTGCAATAGGTCTAAGTAGTATCTCGTTTTCAAACAGTTTCACCATCACCTCAGGAGAGCTACCAGCTATCTGAAAATCGATATAGTCCATGTAGAACATGTATGGAGATGGATTTTTGGAGCGGAGAACTCTATAAAATGAGAATGGGTCTATCTCTTCAAACTCTTGAATATATCTATTGCTTATCAAAATTTGAAAGACATCTCCACTCTTTATCATCTCCTTGGAATCTGCTACCATCTTGAAAAATTTCTCTTCTGAATGGAGAAACTCGCCAATCCCTTTTGGAACTGCTTTTTTCAGTGGTAGATACTCTATTTCACTTTTTAAAATCTCTTCTATTGTTTCAAACTTCTCAACTATATTTGCTTCTGATGATATTAGAGTGAGACGACTATTTTTATGAGAGTAGGCTATTACCAATTTTGGCCTGATGAGGTCGATGTCTGGAATATCTATCTGATTTGCCAATTGGTCTATATATGGAGTTAGAACAGGTTCAAATAGTTCAATAGCCTCATATCCAATATATCCAATGAATCCGTCAATAAAACCTATATCGAGCTTAGCACTCTCTTTTTTGTAATACTCCTTATCCAATTTGGAATAGTATTCCTTCAAAATTTGGAAAGGATTTCTATCAGTTTCCTCAACTCGTCCATCATCAAAAGTAAATATAGTTTTTCTGTTGCTGTATTGAATTCTCTCTTTTGCTCCTATAAGAATAAAACTGAAACTGCCCCCTTCTCCACTCTCAAAGAGGAGAGAAACCTCCTCTGGAAAAAGGGATTTCAATTTGGAATAGATAGTAATAGGTGTAATTTGGTCAAGAATAAAGCTAAGAGATTTCAACATTAATGAAGCCTTGTTTTTAAGATATAGGCATCTTTCACAAGTCCGCGAACCTTTTGGAGTGGCTCACTTGCATCTCCACGAGTATCAAAAGGTCCAATTAGAACTCTTCTAATCTCTTTGCCATCTTTGATATACATATCTACAATAGGGGTATATCCAAGATTCTCTATCTCTTTTAGAAATTTCTCATTTGGGTGAACTTTTAGGAATGTCCCCGCTTGAATGTAATATTTCCGCTCTTGAATCAGATTCTGTTTATCGACTTCTTGGCTATGTATAGGTGTAGGTTGTTGTAGAGCCACCTCATCACTCGATGGAGCAGATTGGAAAATAGACTCGCCTTTTGAGGCCTCATGTATCTGATTGCTATTCTCTTTTTCTAAAAGTTTTTCTTTACTAAATTGCTCCTCTGTTCCCTTGTCCAACGGCTCCATAATATCGGCAGGAGAGTCCATAAAAAATGGATCTTGCTCGTTATATACCTCTAAATTGAGATTGCTGTTATCTTCTTCTTTTGAAGAGAAAGAGGAAACAACTACAAAAATGACAATTGCTAAAACAGCGACAACTATAAAGAAAAAGAGAAATTTACGAGCTTTTAGTGATTTGGTTTCATCTTTGAAAACTATATCACTAATATCCCCTTGCTCCAATTTTTCATGTTCTTCCATATGAACTCTCCTAATATGGGATACCTTGATATTTTATCAAAGATGTTTAGCCCAAGCTGCTCCCCTCTCTTTTGCATAGACTTCATAAGGGAGAATCAAGATATTGAATTCAGGTGGTAAATCTGGGCTAGGGAACATTCTCCACTGCTTAGGCATTCTCGAACCCAATTTCATAGAGAGGGTTTTTCCGAGCTGGTAAGCCTCATTTAGTGCAGTGTGTCCTTTGTGGATATATAGGTGGAGATGCCCCTTAGTCTTACTCTCAAAGGCGGTAAAGTTGATAAATCCTTCCTCTCTTAGGAGTAGTTGAGCTCGATGGTAGAATCTTTGAGGGTCTCTACCGTTGTAGTCGAATACGATATTTTCAACCTTATTTTGAGAGTTGATAAGTTGGTGGGCAATTGTTATCTCTTTATTGATATGTTTTTTGATAAGTTGCTGAGTGAGCATCTTATCCACTTTCTCGAACTTATCGAAATATGTCCTACCGTTATAGCTAATCTTCTGAACGGTTTTATTTGTTTTCACATAGTATGGGCGGTTGATAATTTTGATAAGTTTCAAATCCATTGGTGTCATAGTTCTATAACCTCCTAAGCTAGTATGTAGGTTGATTGTAAATTACAAATTTTTTAGCAAGTTCTTGAAGTTCAGCCCTAATCTCTTCCTGTTTGGAAACATTGTCAATATCATCAAGCACATCGGCGATACTATTCGCAATAGTTCTAAATTCCTCTTCTTTCATTCCTCGCGATGTCAAGGCAGCTGAACCAATTCTAATTCCGCTTGTTACAAACGGACTTCTCTTTTCGCCGGGAACAGTATTTTTATTCACAGTAATCCCAGCTCGTCCCAATGCTATCTCAGCATCTTTTCCTGAAAAATCTCTATCTAAGAATGAGACTAAAACAAGGTGGTTATCAGTCCCACCACTTACAACATTGTAGCCTCTGGAAATGAGGACATCGGCTAAAACTCTTGCATTAGCCTTCACCTGTTTGGCATACTCTTTCCATTCAGGTTTCAAATTGTAACCAAATCCAACAGCTTTCGCTGTAATGACATGGACGAGTGGTCCTCCCTGAATTCCCGGAAAGATAGCCTTATTTATCTTCTTCGCTAACTCTTCGTCATTGGTCATAATTAGACCGCCCCGAGGACCTCCAAGAGTTTTATGGGTTGTCGTAGTTACCACATCGCAATGAGGGAATGGGTGAGGGTGTTCATCAGCTACAACAAGACCTGCAATATGTGCAATATCAGCCATTAGAATAGCTCCAACCTCATCGGCAATCTCTCTAAATTTTGCGAAATCTATCTCTCTTGAATAGGCAGAAGCCCCACAAACAATCAATTTAGGTTTAACAATTTTGGCAATTTCCAAAACCTTATCGTAATTGATACGACCGTCTAACTCAACTCCATAGTGGAAACTTTGGTAGTTCTTACCAGAAAAACTGACCTTAGCCCCGTGTGTAAGATGTCCCCCGTGGCTCAAATCCATACCTAATATTTTGTCTCCTGCATTTAGAAGAGCTGCATAAACAGCTCCATTTGCTTGACTACCTGAATGGGGTTGGACATTGACAAATTCACACTTAAATAGTTTCTTAGCTCTATCGATAGCGAGTTGTTCTATTGCATCTGCATTCTCACAACCGCCATAATATCTCTTATTCGGATACCCTTCTGCATATTTGTTTGTGAATATGCTACCTTGTGCCTCCATAACTTCTGGTAGAGTGAAATTTTCACTCGCAATCATTTCAAGTCCGAGAGTCTGTCTCTCTAACTCTTTTTCTAATATCTCATAGACTTCTGGGTCTTTATCTTTTAAAAAACTCATTAATCTTCTCCTTTCTCTGAATTGATTGGTTTCATAGCTGGAAATAGTAGGACATCTCTAATACTGCTTTGGTTAGTAAGGAGCATCACCAACCTATCTATCCCTATTCCCTGCCCAGCAGTTGGAGCCATTCCAAACATCAAAGCCCTAATATAGTCTTCGTCCATTTCGTGAGCCTCATCGTCTCCCTTCTCTTTTGCCTCTATCTGTTTTTTAAACCTCTCATACTGGTCAATTGGGTCATTCAATTCACTAAATCCGTTGGATACCTCTGTTCCAGCAATGAAAAGCTCAAACCTATCGGCAATATCTGGATTCTCATCGGAACGACGAGCGAGAGGGCTAATATCGATAGGGAAATGGGTGATAAAGGTTGGATTTACCAATTTCTCCTCTACAAAATTATCAAATAGTTCAGCTTGAAGATAGCCTAAGGAGGCTTCACGATTAAAATCTATCTGGTGTTTGTCCAGATACTCTACTATCTTTTCTCTTGAATTTAGTATCTCTCTTGGAACTCCTCCAATAGATACTATTGCATCTAAATATGGAATTTTTTGAAATGGAGTGGAGAAATCTATTTCAAGTTCTCCATATGGTAATTTTCGACTTAGCCCCAATTTATCAAAGAGATAGTCAAACAGCTCCTCTGTAAGCTCCATCAAATCCTCATATCGATGGTAAGCCCAATAGTATTCAAGCATTGTAAATTCTGGATTATGGGTGTGGTCCATTCCCTCATTTCGAAAGTTTCTATTTATCTCAAAGACAGCATCAAACCCGCCGACTATCAATCTTTTAAGATACAACTCAGGAGCAATCCGAAGATACCTATCAACCCCTAAGGCATTGTGGTGGGTAATAAAAGGTCGGGCATTTGCTCCTCCTGCTATCGGGTGCAACATAGGGGTTTCAACTTCTAAAAATCCCTTCTCTTCAAAGAAGTGGCGAATAGTTGAAACTATCTTACTCCTCTGTTGAAAGACCTTTCTAACTTCCGGGTTCATTATCAAATCTAAATATCTTTGGCGGTATCTAAGTTCTTTATCTTGAAGTCCGTGAAACTTTTCAGGAAGTGGAGCGATAGCCTTAGTAACTATTTCAAACTTAGTAGCATATAGTGATAGTTCCCCTGTTTTGGTTACAAATGGAAAACCTTCAACCTCTACAATATCTCCAACTTCTATAACCTTTTTTATCGACTTGAACCAATCTCCTAATCTATTTTGGTTGATATATATTTGGAGAACTCCTCGAAAATCTTCTATTTTCATAAATGAGGCTTTCCCCATCAACCTTAGGAACTTTATTCGTCCTATAACCTTACAGCTACTATTTTCGTCTCTCTTCTCTTCTGTCGATTTGATATGTTGGAACTTTTCAACAAATTGGGAGGTGTAGCAATCTCGCGATACTCTATTTTCATAGGGGTTTTTCCCCAACTCTCTAAGGGCTTTCCCTTTCTCAATTCTCTGTTGAATATATTTACTACTAAACATCTACTAATTTTCTAACTTTTCTTGAACTTTGTTTTTGATTTCATCTACTGAATCGCTTATCTCTTCTTTGCTTGGTAGAGCCTCTTTTACCTTTTCAACAGCCTTATCCAAATCTATTCCGCTCTCCTTTTCTGCTTTTTGAACTATCTTTTCATACTCTCCATTTACTATATATGCTCCTACCTCTTGGAGATGTGGAATAAGTTGGCTATCGGCTACTCTATCCTCCACCTTCTCTCTAACTACCTTTATGCTAAGTAGTGCATGGGTGATAACTGATAGGATAAAAAATATCTTAGTTCCCGAAAAGAGCAACCCTAAAAATTTATCTACTGCACCTAAACCGCTTCTACTGCTTAGACTTGAAAAAAGTCCCCCAACTAGTGTCATTCCAAACCAGAAACCGATAAATACAACTAGAAACCCTGTAACCGTAATTACCGATTCATTTTGGAGATGGAGAAAGTTATCATTTACATATATCCCAGCTTCATATCCCCATCTACTACCTACAAATATACCTCCAATAATTCCAACAAGTCCGAAGAGTTCTTTAAAAAATCCATTAATTAGCCCTTTTAAACTTAGAAATAGAATTAGAGCCAATATACCTATATCTAGCATTGTAAGATTTTCCATGAAACTATCTCCTATTTTTATAATTCTTGCATTCTATCGAAAATCGATTAAGGAATTTCTACCTTTTCTACCACTTTTCTAATTACATCGTCTGATGTAATATTGTCAGCTTCTGCCTCGTAAGTTAGGATTATCCTATGTCTCAAAACTTCATAAACCATCTGAGCTATATCGACAGGAGATAGGTAGTCCCTACCATTGAGATATGCCATAGCTTTGGATACCTTGATGAGGTCGATAGTGGCTCTTGGACTAGCTCCTGAATGGATAAGAGGCTCTAACTCTTTTAAGCCATATTTTTCAGGATACCGAGTGGCAAATATCAGATGGACTATATATTTTTTCACCTCATCATCTACATGGATATTTTCCACTTCTTCTCTAATTTTGAAAATGTCTTCTCTGTTGAGAACTTGCGAAACTTCTATTTTTTGAGAGGTAGAAAAACGATTTAGTATCTCTAATTCCTCTTCTGGGGTATTGTAACCGACAACTATTTTCAACATAAACCTATCTAATTGAGCTTCTGGTAAGGGATAGACTCCCTCCTGCTCCAACGGGTTTTGGGTGGCGAGAACTAAAAAAGGGGGGTCTAATTTGAAAGTCTCATCACCGATAGTTACCTGCCGTTCTTGCATTACTTCTAATAGTGCAGATTGGACTTTTGCAGGGGCTCTATTGATTTCATCGGCTAATAGGAGGTTTGTAAATATAGGTCCTTTTTTGAGTTTGAATTCTGAATTTTTAGGGTCATATATTTCAGCTCCAATAATATCGGTTGGTAGTAAATCGGGGGTGAATTGGGTTCGTTTGAAATTCAATCCCAAAGTTTTAGCAAGAGTATTTATTGTAGTGGTCTTTGCCAATCCCGGGACACCTTCAACTAAAATATGTCCATTTGAAATTAGACCTATTATCAATCCATTTACCAATCTCTCTTGTCCAATAACAACTTTGTGAATCTCTTCTCTCAGTTTCTGAATAGTTTCGGTCATCTATATATCTCCTCATTTTTGCGAGGAATTATATTAGATTAGAATGGCCAGATAGTATCGAAAAATCTAGCTAACCAGCCCCGTTTTGTTCCCTGTTCCAATTCCCCTTCGGTGATATATTCAATTTTTGCATCAGATATATATTTGGAGTTGATTTCATTGTTGGCAGTAATATTGTAGGGACTAATTACCCCGCTAACTTTCAATATCTGTTTCTCTCCATTTACCAATAGTTCTTTTGTTCCGTCTATAAAATAGTTTCCATTATTCAATATCTTTACTACCCTTGCAGTGATAGTAGTAGTAAATTTCTCTTGTCTGACAGCACTACCGGAACCGGAATAGGAAGAGTCTGATTGGTTTTGAAAAGTGATATTGGTAGCTGAATTTAGAGCAGACACACCCGTTCCTGTAAATAGACCTCCTCCTAATGCTACCTGATTTGCTTTTGTTAGGCTCTTCTGGGTTGTAGATGATGAATTGGTTGTCTCATCTATAATAACAGTTAAAACATCATTTACCTTCATAGCTTTTCTATCGCTAAACAACGGATTTTTACCCCGTCCAAAGAGGCTACCCGGATTGGGTTGATTGTAGTCCTCCTCCTTTGAAGGTAGTTCCTGAACATATTCAGGAGGGGTAAAATCTATCCGTGGCTCCATCTTGTCAGCACAACCTAAGAATATTAGATATATTGCTATTATCCACCTCATCGCATACCTCTATTTCACTATCAAATTTCCATTCCATCTATTATCGAAAGTTCTAATAAATAGTCGAGTTAGTCTATATTTCAATTTGATAGGTTTCTGAAATTCTATATCGACTATTCCATTATCAACAGGAACAACTCGCCAACCATATCCGGATATATATAGTTGAACCCTTTTCAAATTCTCTGGAACTTTTGCAATTACTCTTTTCAATTTTCCATCTTTCGGGTAGTGATGAGGTTGAAACCATTCGACTGGTAAAAATCTTATTTTCAACTTCTTTCTAATGTCATATTTGCCTAATAGAGGAATACGGTTAAGGTTGTAAATATCACTTTCGGAATTTACAGCACCAATAGATTGATTGAAGATAGCATCAAATCCAAAGGCTTCAATAATATCTCTTACATCTTTATCAAATTCACCATAAGGGTAGGAGTAGTATTTAGGAGGGTATCCCATGTTCTTTTTGAAAATCTCGATTGCTTTTTGGGTATCTCTCATCACTTCAATAGGTTCTAAGTGGGTTAGATGTGAATGGTTATAGCTATGGATAGCAATCTCTCCAAATTTAGCAAGGTATCTAAGTTCTACCCAATCCATAAAGTCGGAATATTCTGAATCTATTGCTTCTGTATAGATAAAGATAGTAAATGGATACCCAAATTCTCGGAATAGTTTGAATCCGTGTAAATAGAAACTCTCATATCCATCGTCGATAGTAAAGGCTACTAATTTATCTTCATTCATATGGTGGATTAGGTAATCCAGAGATACTACTCTATATCCGTGTTCTTTCAAATATTGAAAATCTTTTCTAAGCTGTTTGGTGGATACACTTGTAGAGGGATGTCTAGGGTCATCAAATCTATGGAATAGGAAAATATGGTTATCTCCCCAAATAGAGGAGGAGAGAAGGAGAAAAAGTATAAGAGCTATCCATCTCATCTACTATTTAGTTTTATTATCCTCTACCACTTTTGGAACAATAGATACTGAATCTAAAACGGAGCTTTTGCTCTCTTTGTTGTAGATATATCCCAATGCGATAGTATTGGAGATAAATAGGAAACCTAAAAAGAAGGTCAATTTAGATAAAAAACCAGTAGGTCCTTTTGCTCCAAATAGAGATTCATTAGTTCCGCTATATGCTCCTAAGCCGATACTGGAACTCTTTTGAAAGAGAACTACGATGGTAATGAAAACAGATAGAACTATCTGGGTGGTTAATAAAAAGGTGGTCATCGATTTCTATCCCCTATATATATTTACTTTTTTTGAAAATTGTAACATGTTGGACTATATCTAAAAGGGGTAGAATTTGGAGATAGAGATAAGTAACGAGAGTTTGAACTACATGAAGAATGGAAAAAATCTATTAGCATTTTCGGGTGGAGTAGATTCATCGGCTCTATTTCATATATTAGTAAGTTATGGAATAGATTTCGATATGGCTATTGTAGATTACAATCTGAGACCTCAATCAAAAGATGAGGTGGAGTATGCAAAACATCTCGCAGAAGAACATGCTAAACGGATATTTATCGGTAGTGTGGCAATGGATAAGTTTTCAGAAGGAGAGGCTAGGAATGTTCGATATAGGTTTTTTCAAAATATTATCCAAGAACACTCATATCAAAACCTCATCACTGCCCACCAACTCAATGACAAATTAGAATGGTTTTTTATGCAGTTTTCAAAGGGGGCTGGACTGCTCGAACTTACAGGAATGAGTGAATTCGATTTCAGAGGAGAATATAGAATTATCCGCCCTCTTATCGATATTCCAAAAGAGAGACTGCTCCAATATCTTGAAGAGAACAATATTAGATATTTTATCGATTCGTCCAATTTTGACGAGAGCTATAAACGGAACTATTTCCGGCACAACTTTACCAATAAGTTTCTCAATGAATTTACCAATGGAGTTTTGAAATCTTTTCAATATCTTGAAGAGGATAGAGTTTTACTATTGAAAGATGGAATATCAATTTTGAGAGAAGAGAAATTTTACAGATTTGAGAGTTCGGGAAATGATAGAGTAGATATTTACTATATAGACAAAATATTGAAAAGAAATGGATATATTTTATCTGCTAAACAGCGAGAGGAGATAAGGGAAAAAAGGGAGGTTGTAATAGGTGGAGAGTGGGCTATTGCAATAACTCGCGATTTTGTATATATCGCTCCATATAGTAAAACTGTTATGTCTAAGGAATTTCGCGAGAAGTGCAGAAAAAAGAGAATTCCAAACCTGATACGACCCTATCTATTTGATATTCAGAGTGATGTCGTGCTTTGAAAAATCTCTAAATTGGGTTCTATTAAATGTAGTCTGCCGTTTTGCAAGTTG
>DTUW01000162.1:0-245 GCA_012963895.1 Campylobacterales bacterium
AGAACATGCTCACCATAAACAGATTCAACAGCGAACGAATTATTTACATCGTTTCCAGTCGATGTCTTTTTTCCGCTAGATGGAACATAGAGAGCTTTTCCAGAAAGAGTTGTAGCATGTGCAATTGTTCCTGCACCGCCACTATCTTTAATTCTGAATTTCTTATCAGATAAAAAGATAGTTTTGTTGTAATCATTTCCACCACTACCAACTGGGTAAGCCACAATATTGAAATTCTTAGATAG
>DTUW01000162.1:255-4075 GCA_012963895.1 Campylobacterales bacterium
TTTATCTGTATCTTTTGTTGCATCACCACCTGCATTATCTCCAACTGGAATTGCTACAATGTTGAAATTCTTAGATAGAGTTCCATAAGCTTTTGCTTGGGCAATCTGTTTGTTTATCTGTTGGGTGATTTTTGAAACAACTTTTTCATCAGTATTGTAAGTTACTTTAACATTAATACTCTCTGTCCCTTCACTATCCAAAAGTGTAAAATCAGGAGTTGCATTGTCATCGAACTCTACAACCATTCCAGTTCCACCAGTAGCAATTAGAGAGCTATCATTGAAAGATAACATATTCCAACCAGTGGTCAATTCAGAAGCACTATAATCAGATGGTTGAATTCCTGTATCTCCAAGAATTAGACCGGCTTCATTCAAACTATCACTATGTTCAAATTTCACCCAATACCCTTTTCCTTTTTCAAGGGCGGTAAAGTCTTGTGAAATTACAGAACCATTTTTCTTGATGTAGGTTTTCCAAGTGCTGTTTACAGCATCATAGTAGTAGATTCTAAGGGTATCATTTGAACCTATGTCATCGTGGTTAGAACTATATTGATATCTGCTTTTTGAGCCACTAACCCCTGCTGCTCCTGGGTTGTTTGTAATGTTTCTATCGAAAACATAGTCGATAGATAGATTTTCCTCAGCATAACCACCATTACCTGATAGATTTACCAAAGCTTGTGGACTTTCATAGGTTGCTGCTGAATCGAAAGTTCCTCTATATACATAGTCTGAACCATTCAATTCAAGATAGAAAGTCTCACCCTCGTAATCTGCTTGATATTTGATTCTAATATCAGGGGTTGTATTTCCATCACCTGTATCTACATAGACATACATTTCAGGCTGAGAATAGGTTCCATCATAACTATTGTCATCTGTAACATACATTTTGGCAGATGAAAATTCAGTTGCCGAAGAGTGGTCGATAACTTTGAAAGTAATCACATCATTTCCACTATCACTATATACAGTAGTAGAAGCATTATCATCCACCGTTTCACTGGCACTCTCACTATATTGAGTGGTATTGATTTCATAACTGCTACCACTGGAAAATCCACCATTGACCCCGATAAATTTCCAACTATTATGCGGGAGCCTAATATCTATCAAGTTGGAGGCCGAAAGGGATACCGTTGAAATCCCAAGAGCCGCTATCGCTGCTAAGCTCAATCTCGAAGTTTTCATTTAAAACCCCTATGATGTAAATTCTAATTTGATAATCGTCGCTTTATCTTTTTTTTTAAATATATTAGGATAACCAAATATATAGCGATTTCCAAAATCCATCTATATCCGAAAATATAGATATTGTTGTTATTATACTCTATATCTCCAAGTCTCAAAATTGATATTTTAGAGATAGGGTTAGCGATTGCTGTGAATGCTTAGTCTCTACATCTCCAACCCCAACACTTCTCGCATTTGCTTTTTCACTTACCTCAGGAGCATAGACAAAAGCGGTAGCAATTGAGACATCTTTTCCAACCTTCATACCTCCACCAATAGAGTAGTGTTCTGTAATGATGGCTGGAAACATTGCATAATTTAGAAGATTCATAGTGTCCCCGTTGGTATTTGGCCCCATTGAAGTTACCTTAGTTGTATCTCCATTGTTCGGAATAGGATTGTTTGAGAAGTTTGCACCAATTCCTATCCAATATGAACCACCTTCATATTTTGCACCAATCCCTATTACATCTTGATTATCCCAACCAAAATCCTTGTATCCCTTTGCTTCATTCCACTTTATTTGTCGGTAATCAGCTGTATATACTACATTAGTATATTTGTAAGCTATTCCAACCCCTATCTCTTCTGGCTGTTCTAGATGGTCAGACTTTGCAGGTAATCCATTTGGGTCTAATCCATATCCGAAAGCTTGTGATGCTTTGCTAATCTGCCCATCATATTCCATGTCTATCGCACTTCTATATACCGCTCCTATTGTCAATGATGGAGTTACATCGAAATAGCCTCCTACTTGGAAACCATATCCATAATCTTGCGATGGACCATCTCCTATATGGTTTCTAACATAGCCATTTTGAGGGTCATAGGTATCGAAGTCTATACTCAACTCTCCATATTGCATAATAGCGGTAAAGCCTAATCCAAAATTTCCATTTTTGTAAGCTATCGACGGAGCAAACTGCATTAGTATGAGATTGTTTCGAATATTGAAAAGTCCAATATTCATTAGTTGAGGATTTTTACTATCTTTTTGGTATGGGGTGTCATCTTTTCGGAAATCGGTTCCCATTCCTGCTGTTCCATACATTCCAAGCCCAAAAACTAAATTTGGACTTACTCGATGAGAGATTGCTATTACTGGAATTAGACTAATATCCTGTTCGCTAGTTCTGCTTACTCCTGTTCCCGGCATGGTTTTCCCATCTGTCCCTTGTCCAGCAGTTGTTGAAACCTTCACATTAGCATCAAATATAGTGCTTCCAAAAGAAAACTCTCTATCTGCTTTACTTTTTGCTAATAGAGCCGGATTGGATAGTGCATTCTCTGACCCGTTGAAACTGGCTATTCCAGTTCCCCCCATTGCTCGACTTTCTACCCCAACACCTATTAGAGTATCCCCGTTCGTAGCTAATAAAAGCGATGAGGTGGCAATACTAAGTAATACTGCTCTTTTCATAGTAGCACCTTTATAAGAAAAATTGATATTTGGATATTCTACAAAAATATTACATTTTCTAATATGTCTTAGAGTAGAAAGCCGAAAAATAGGAGGAGGGGGAGAGGAGCAACCCCTCTAAATTGAGATAGCTTGTCCCTCCAACATAGAGATATTGACATCTGTAAAGTTGCAACTATTGGTATCGAGGTTGGTAAGAATTCCAAAATCTGTTTTATATATTCTGTTGTTGTATTCCATTAATAAAATATCGTTGCTACTACTGTAAGTATATCCATCAAATTGGATAGTTCCCACTTTTACTCCATCAACCTTCAACTCAACAGTTTTAATATCATTTACTGAAACAGCTTCAAAGTTTGTATTTTTAGCCTTGAATGCTACTTTCACACTTTTTCCAGCCTCTCCTGTTAGTTTCACCCCGTAATCACTTGAAGCATCTCCAACTTTTCCACAACTACTATTGTAGTCGGTCGAGATAGAATCGACCTCATCGCCATTCACACTCAAAATAGAACCATTTTTATAAATAGGGTAAAAAGTGGAGTTGTATTCATCTATATATCCAATATCGGAAACAAGACCATAACTCATGTTGGAATTGGTAGAAGCTACAAACCGATAAGCCCCTAAATTGGAATTGAAATCCTGAGCAAGAGAACAGAGGTTTATTCTAGCCTTACTACTTACGACAGAGATACCAGATTGGACTAAATTAGTTCCGACACTATCGACATATCCACTATATACAGCGAAAGCCACTCCATTATTAGATGTATTGATTTCTACACTCGATAGGTCTCCATTGGTGACGGTGATAGTTGGACGAGTTGGAGGGGTATTCTCTATAACTTTACTTAGAACAGTTGAGAAGTGGTCTCTGGTGAATAGAGTTACATTCAAATCGATAGTAGGAGAATCACCCAAATCTAGAATTTCATCGCCAGAGGTTGTATAGAGATTTCCGTATCTTTCCAATCTGAATTTGTAACCGAGAAAATCGGCAACTACTCTATCAATTACAGAAATATCAGGAATATCTGAAACATCAACAGCTATCATCATAGAACTGATATAGTTTTTAGTAGTGAAATTGGAGCTACTATTTATATCCCCAGTCCAATTTACAAAAGAGTGGTTATATACAATATTTACAGAGAG
>DTUW01000163.1 GCA_012963895.1 Campylobacterales bacterium
TCTCTTAGTATCCTTTTCATCGCCCAATCAAACGATATTAGTTTTCTACCCATCTTTACTCCTCCTCACTAATTTCATAGTGAAGCTCCAACCCGTTTGAGGTCATCATAAACCCAGCTATATCTATGTTTCCATTATGAATATCTTGATGGTGCTTTTTGCAAAGAGGTATCAAGTTGTATTTATGATTTTTTGAAAAGTGTCCAATAAATCCATTTTTAGCCTTTTTCTTCTCGGCTATATGATGGACATCATCTACCTTCTCACCGCAAATAATACATTTAGTTAGATATAGAGATTTGTTATATTTGCTCTTTCTATTTTGTAGCAACAGCTCCACATCACTATACTCCTCAGCCAACTTTTTCCTAATGGAGTTAGCCAATTTTAGAAACCTTTCGTCCATATGGAGGGAACGGGCAAACTCTAAACCATATACAGAGCTACCACTACCTATCTGCAATTTTCGATTGAAAACCAGTTTATCACTCTCTTCATCATATTTCACCGATAGATGGAGATTTACAACCGTTCCAAGATTTCGCAACTCCTCCAAATCTACCAGCTGGTGGAGGTGGGTAGCGAAAATAAATAGACTCTCTTTCTCCACAAGTCGCAAAATAGCACTCGCTACGATTGCAACCCCTGACATAGTTTCAGTTCCGTGAGATATTTCATCTCCCAATATGATGGACTTTTTACCAGCTCGATTAAATATATTTTTCAACTCCACCATCTCAACGGCGAAACTTGATAGCCCTTTCTCTAAATTATCCTTAGAGACAATTCTGGTAAATAGAGAGCGGAATAGGGTAAATCTCATAAATTTGGCGGGGACGAAAAAGCCGGCTTGGGCTAGGATAATAGCTATCCCAACAGATTTCATAAGTGAAGATTTTCCAGAGCTATTTATTCCATATAGCAATATTCCATTGATTCTATTCTCTTCTGTGGCTTCTAAAATATTTGTATCAAATTCCCTATCATCTAGGAGCGACTTATCCCCTAAAAATATATCATTAGGAACATATATCCCGTTTGCCTCTCTCCTCTCAATTAGAGGGTGGCGGAGTTGTGAAATTTGGAGAAAACTTTTATCCTCAATATCCAAAATCTCTGGGCGAGTATAGTTGTATTCCTTTGCCACCTTTCCACTCGAAACAGCCACATCTATTTTTGCTACAAACTCTACTAACTTTTCAATTGTTATCCCGTGTCGAATCTCAATCTCTTGAAGTTCATCTAAAAACTGCTCTTTTATCAGAGAAATCAACCTCATCTTTGCTAAATTTATCTTTTCTGAAAGTTGGTCTATTATTTCCGATGTAATCTTTACCGAGTTGGAAAGTCTCCTAATCTTGAATTCTCTAAATGGATACTCTCTATCTCCCAATATCACTTTACTATCTAAGAACTCTTTTTCTATCAAGTTGAATCTATTTTTAGTTAGAGTAATATAGTAGCCCTCTTTTTCGAGTAGTCCAAGAGAGACCATATCATCATCAAACTTATTAGTCTTCTCCTTCAAGATTGAAGCTATCTTTTTCACTATCTTTTTAAGTGAATTGAAATAGCCTTTTATATCCTCTTCAACTCTATCTATCTCTCGACTAACCCCCTTATGGAATATGTTCTCTGATACCTGCTCCAAGTTGTATTTAGCTGTTTTGTCCAAATCGAATCGGCTTTCAACCCTATCCAGTATCGCTTGGAGTTCGCTATCTGAAAATTGGAAATCGGCTATCAAGTTCTCTTTTACTATCTTGACTATTGCGACAATAGAGGAGATGGAGGTGTGAAGATAGTTAATTTCGAACGGGTGGAGTTTTTGAAGCTTTATCCTTCTTAGAATTCTCTGTAAATCGTAGATACTTTTGAGATAGTTATCCAATTTGGAGATATGGGGGGTTACCCTATCGATGAGGTCATACCTTTCAATCAACTTATCCCTATCAAAGATAGGATTTAGCAATCTACTTTTTAGTAGTCGTTTTCCCATTGCGGTTGAAGTTTTGTCGATAAGGGATAGGAGGGTGAGATTATCCGATGAGGTTGAGGCAATATTGAGCTGTTCAATTGCATTGTTTCCGAGATAGAGATATTGGCGATTTTCAATCAATTTTGGTTTTTCCAACTTATCCACTATCTTATAGTTGTGTTGGAATATGAACTCAATCAGAATAGCAAGAGATTCAGAAGCAAGGGGGATTTTTTCTAAATTTAGTTCCTCGATTGGGGATAGAAACGAGTTGGTATTGTATATCCGTTTAAATAGTTCATTTTGAAAATCGATTTTTATCCGTTTAGAGAAGACAGAAAAATGGTAGTTCTTTTTGATTTCGAGATACTCCAATACTTTATGTTGATTGACAAATGGAGTTGTGAAGTTGAGGACTATTTCAGAAGTTTTATAGATATTGAGAAGATTAAAAACCTCATCGAGTGCAAAATTTGAGTCCTCAGGAGTTCCATAAATTTCAGAAACATAGGTAACTCCTGTTGTTACATCGATAGCTGAATAGCCGACAAAATAGATACCTTTATGGACATCGATAGTAAGAGCAACTATAAAATTTTCATCTTTATCTTGGATATAGTCGAAATTGGTTCCGGGTGAAATAATTTGGTGGAGATAGCGACTAACATTTGGAGGCTCACCCTTTTGACGAATAATAACGATAGTATATTTTTGAGTTTGGATAAGTCGGTTTAGGTGTCTTTCAAAAGCGACGGCGGGAACACCTGCCATATATGGATTTTTGATAGAGTTTTCAGCTATCGACTTATTTTTACGAGTGAGTTGGATATTGAGCAGTTCGGCAACCTCTTTTGCTTTACCAATTTTTATCTCTCCATTATCTACCGAGTAGATTTCAAAGAAGCTACCGAGTTCGATAAATATCAGAACATTATCACCATATTGATTCTCAAAGGCTTCTTGGAGTTCAAAATATATATCAGTTAGAAGCCGTTTTTTATCTGCTAATTTGCGGTTTATCTCTTCTGTTGTCATAGGGAATAGTAAGCATATACCTTATTGGATTTGTTTGGAATTCTACTAAATATCTTCTATATCGAGGTTTTGAACTGTCTTTTTCAAATCTTCAAAAGTTGTAACGAATTTGGATTTTAGAAGCAAAATTAGATATTTTTCGATAAAGTCTCTTTTTTCCTGAATTTGTGCATGGTGTTCTTTTTCGTTATAGCCTTTGATTGACAATAGTTTCAATTTGATTTATATCGTCTTCTGATAATTTAAACCATTCACCCAAAATATTTTTATCTGAAAAATATTTATGTAAATAGTGTTCTATTTCTTTTGCTCTATTATTTGGTGTCTCTTTTTGATAAACCAATTTCAGAGGTCTTGGGTTTCCCATTTGTAGGATTTCTATTCGTCTATTAATATTTTTAGTTGCACCTATTTTATAAAATTCACCATCTGTAATTACATAAATGAAAGAAACTTTTTGAGGTCGTTGTTGTCGAGAATATAAAGGTAATTTGCAAAATTCATTGAAATCAAATATTTCAATGTCTATATTTTTGATATGTTTGATAAAATCCTTATCTATCATCATCAAAATTTTCAGTAATATATACAATTCTGCCCAAGTTCCTCCATTTTTTCCTCGTTTGGACTGTATCAAATGTGGAAACTTTTTCATTAGTTCTGTGTATTGGATTTGACCCATTTTATCTCTATATTTGTCTAGTTCAGTAAATTTAGAATGTTTGATTTGATGGTTTTCTGAATTGTAGTCTGTAAATTCTTCTAAGCTTAAAGAACTCTTAAAATCTCTTGAATCAAGATATTTTGTGTCTATATCGGTAAAATCGTTATTTTGAGACAATTGATAGCGAAATTGTTGAGTGTTTCGAGCAATAACAAACTCCCAAAAATCTTGTTTTACAAGAATTTCCCTAAGTTCTATTGGTCTGAGACCTTTTTCAAGTCTCAACTTATTTCCCATGTCCATAACTTGGGAAACTTTTCCCATTTCAGTTTTATGACCGATTTCGATAGTTCCAAAACTACCGATTT
>DTUW01000164.1 GCA_012963895.1 Campylobacterales bacterium
TATTTCTGAGATGATTTCATCTACTGATATGGTCTCTTTTTGAGAAGAGAATCTACCTCTACCCTTTCCTAGTTCGCAATAGAGACAATCAAAGTTGCATTGCTTGACATTTGGAGATAAATCAACTCCCAAAGATTTTCCAAATCGTCTTGAATTGATTGGTCCGAATACGATAGTTCCCATGATTTTCCTTTATGTGAATTTTATAATATAGAATTACAAAAAAAATAGGAGTTAGAATGGAGGTTATTCACCATTCTGAGGAGAGATATGCATCTCTAACCTTAGTAGCTCACTCAAAAGAGGAGATAGAACAAGCAAGAAAAGTTGTAGATGAAACTGTTCCACAAGATAGAGAAGATATATCTATATCTGATAGTGAAGTAGATGATATATATGAAATCACTATCGAATATCACGACGACTATGATAAGAGTTCTGGTGAAGTTTTTGAGAAGATTATCCAAAGTCTTAATATAGATAGTTGTGAATAGTAGGAGCAGAGATGGGAGAAGATTACTACTCTATATTGGGAGTTTCTCGTAATGCATCTAATGACGAAATAAAGAAAGCATATAGGAAACTAGCCAAAAAGTATCACCCAGATAGAAATCAAGGAGATAAAGAGGCAGAAGAGAAATTCAAGCTTATCAATGAAGCTTATGAAGTTTTGAAAGATGATGAAAAGAGGAAAATATATGACCTCTACGGAAAAAAGGGATTGAACGGTCAGTATGGTGCTTCATCTGGATTTAGTGGATTCGATGACATAGCCGATATTTTTGATTCATTTTTTAATAATTTCAATCGCAGAAGAGAGGAAAATCTCAATCTTGTTGTTGAAATTCCTTTAACATTCAAAGAGGCTATTTTTGGAGTTGTCAAACAACACAAGTATAGATATAAAAAACCTTGTTCGACTTGTTCTGGAACAGGTTCAGCAAATGGAAAAGAAGATAAATGTTCATACTGTAATGGACGAGGTCAAGTATATGGTAATCTTGGAGGTATCCGAGTTAGTCAAACTTGTCCATATTGTCAAGGTGAAGGATTTATCGTTAAAAAACCTTGCTCAACCTGTTCAGGAGAGAAATATATTAGGGTAGATGATGAGGTGGAAATAGATGTCCCTGCTGGTATAGATGAAGACCATAAATTGAGAGTTCAGGGACGAGGACATGTTGGAAAAAGTGGTAGGCGAGGAGATTTGTATATCACTTTTAGAATTGAAGAAGATGAACATTTCGTTAGACACGGCGATGATATATATCTCGAAATGCCTGTATTCTTTACACAAGCTATTTTAGGAGATACCATCAAAATTCCATCTCTTAGAGGAGAAGTAGAATTAAAACTAAAAGAGGGGACAAGAGATAAGCAACAATATATATTTAAAGGTGAAGGGGTCGAAAATATTAGAGGATTTGGCAAAGGGGATTTTATTGTCCAGATAAAACTTATCTATCCAAAAGAACTCACATCGGAACAGCGAGAACTGCTCATAAAACTTCAAGAGAGTTTTGGAATTGAAGGGAAACCTCACGAAAACCTATTAGATAAAATCAAAAACAAATTGAAAGAGTGGTTCGAAAAGTGAAAAAGATAGATAGAGACACTATCCTATTTGCTCTAATAGATGATATGGCTTCTACCTCATCTATTCCAAAAGAGTTCAACCAACTTATCTCATCTCAAAATTTGAACTGCTCCTATACTCCTCTAAATGTGGGAGAGGACTTTTTCAGATTTACTATACAAGGACTAAGAAATTCCCAGATTCGCGGAGTAAATCTAGGAAAAAAGTATCAGAGAATGGCTATCGATTTGGTAGATACTCTCAGTTCAGAGGCTGAAATTTGTAGGTTTATAACATCTATAAAAGTGGAAAATGGAAAGTTACACGGATACATCACAATAGGAGAGGCTATGGCTTCTCTCATAGATGGCAAAGTGGCTATTTTCGGAGTAAGCCAAGATATAGAAACAGCAAAATCACTACTCCAACATCTGAATATTTCCAATCTTACTATCATCGAGCGAGATATAGAAAAGATAGCTCCAATATTGGAACTATATCCAGATGTAAATATCAAATTTGGAGATGATAACCACTACTTTGATATAGATGGATATACCAATATTGTGGATTTTTCAGATGGTGAAATGGTATTCACTGAACCAAAAGATATACCTATTTTGACTCCAAATTCCAAAGAGGTTAAGGAGAATCAATATAGAATTGATATTCAAACATGGCTAGGTTGATTTTTTCCATTTCCTTACTATTAGCATCTTGTTCAGATTTTCCAATATACAAGGAGAAAAACAAGAATTTCCCAAAAAGTCTCCAATGTGTCCAAGTTGTTGCGATGTTTGATAAAGATATAGAGGTGGCCTCAAAGTATTTGAGAACTTCCCAAAGTTGTCCATATCACCTCGTTTTAGAACCTCATCTAATTCATCAATGTCATAATCCACGAGTGAAATCGATAGGTAGCGATATTGATGGATATGTGAGATTGGAACTTCAATATCAAGATAGGATATTGTTCCGTTCTCAAAAGGATTTTAAAGGAGACGATTATATTTCTCATATGGAGGAGTTGATACTAGATTTTGCTAGTATGGAGGAATTAAACAATATTAGAAAGGATAAAGATTGAAAAAAGAGATAATATTTATCGATTTTGAAAATGTTCAAAACATCAATTTCAAACCAAACAGAAATATAGAGAGCCATATTATTCTATTTGTAGGTTTGAAACAGACCCATATTAACACAGATGTTCTTGCAAAACTGACAAAAGGGGCAACTTTCAGAGTTGTCAAAGTGAATAGCACTAGAAAAAATGCTCTTGATTTCTATTTAGCGATAGAGCTTGGTAGATACCACGAAAGAGAAGACATAAAAACAAAATTCAAAGTTGTATCTAACGATAGAGATTTCTCTAGTTGTATTGACTATATCAGTCAAGATGGGAGAGATGTAGAAATTATCTCTTCTAATATCCCAAAATCTAACAGTGAAATGCAAAAAGATTCAGAGAAGAATAGTGAAACTGCTTCACTGCTTATGAGCAATAGACATGTAAATTCCGCAAGAGGGGATAGATTTATAAATCATCTTGAAAATAGCAACTCTACAAGAGCTACAAAATTGAATGGGCTTCGCAACCAAATAGGTGCCTATTTTCGAGGTGAGCAGATTCAACCCAACGACATAGATTATATTATTCGACATCTCCAAAAGAGTGATTATATTAGTATAGACGATAATGGAAATGTCATCTATAAAGATCCAAACTGGTCTTGGTAGGATAGCAGTAGTTCTATTTTTCTGCAATCTGTTTGTTATTGAATCTCCAAAATTTATAAATAGCTTTTCTCTTATTTACTCAAACCCTCTTTTTTTGAGGGTTACCTCTCCTACTGCAAATAGTGCAGTTGCTGATAAAGTTTGGTTTTTAACCAAATATATAGATGAAATCTATCAAAGTGATAGGGTCGATGAGGTAGAGCTATTTGAGGTATATAGAAACCTTACTATTATTGACCCTGCTTTTGAAATCGGGGTTATCTATGCCTCTACCTATTTAGTTTCAATTGCTGAAAGAGGGGATTTAGCTATTAAACTCCTAAAAACAGCTCAACAATTGGATAGTAGTAATTTCCAATATCTATTTACAGAGTTGGTATTTCAAATCGCCTATTTGCACAATAGCAATATTAGGTATTTGGAAAATCTCGCTAAACGGTGTGCAGAAGTTGGAACTGATAGAGTAGTTAGCAATTTGAGAGTTGATACATGGATTGATGAAATTTTGAAATATCTACACAAAAAAGAGGTTCAACAAAAGATATTGGAAAATGATAGAAAATGGTTGGGAAATATTAGATAGACCATTTTGATATAATGCAAATTCCAAATTTGAATATAAGGATATGGAATGGCAAGAAAATGCGAAATTAGCGGAAAAGGT
>DTUW01000165.1 GCA_012963895.1 Campylobacterales bacterium
CCTATCCAGAGCCTCTAATGGGGTTGTGAGATTGTGAATAATTTTATAGACCTCATCGGCTATCGGAGTATATAGATTTTCTCTATTTTTGATTTTGATAATAGCTTCAACACTCTTAACCCCTTCTGCAACCTCTCCCAACTCCTCCAAAATCTCATCTATATTTTTCCCTTCTGATAATCTTAGACCAACTCGATAGTTTCGCGACATAGTGCTATTAGCTGTAAGAAACAAATCACCAGCTCCACTAAGTCCTAAAAATGTCTCAATCTCTCCTCCAAATATCTTGCCAAATCTCGCCATCTCTACAAGCCCACGAGCTATTAGACTAGCCTTTGCATTGTTTCCAAGTTTCAACCCTTCACATATTCCAGAAGCGATAGCCAAGATATTTTTATATGCTCCTGCTATTTCAGCTCCTCTAATATCTGTTGATATATAGGTTTTGATGAATTTTGGAAATAGATTAGCAAACTGGTTTGCAGTCTCCAAATTGGAGCTATTTATTACCAATGCAGTTGGTAGAGATTGGACAACCTCATCAGCAAAAGAGGGACCAGATAGAAATGCGATATTCTCTTTTGGAACGAACTTTTCCAATATTTGAGAGGGAAACTCCCCAATCTCAATATCTATCCCTTTGGTGGCTAATAGCACCTTCTGATTTCGATATTGAAAATTGTTAGATAGCCACCCTCTAAGGGCTTGGGTGGAGATGGCGATAATTAAATATTCACAATCCAAAACCTCATCAAGAGAGACAAAATTTTCAATATCTCGCCGGGTTCTGGAATGGATATATATTCTATTTTTTTGAGATAGTGCAAAGTGGAGAGCTTGACCCCACTTTCCAGCTCCTATAATCCCTATCTTCACTCTTCAACTCCTATACTCCAACCTCTCCACCATCGATTTGCAGTAGCTCCTATATAGTTTTTTGGATACTCATCAAACCAGCTATCTATCGCATATGGATTTATAGGAGTGGTTCTATTTGCTTCATTCCAATCTATCTCTTTGGTAGATATGTAATTGGTATCACTATCTATATCGATACTTTTATGAGAACCCCCTTGGCAACCTCCAATAATATTCGATTCAAATTTGGATTGACTCGATACCTTTTCCCCTTCAATACAGCTACTAGTTCGCTCTCCTGTAACAATAGAGTTGTATAGCTCTATATCTGAACCATTTCGGATATATATTCCTGCTCCAACATCTCTTGCAGAGCTTCTAATTTCTATATTGGAAAATATTCCTCCTTCAATATTGTGAATATCTATCCCAGATGACTTATCTCCAAATCTATCGCTACTCTGTTGGATATAGATATTTTGCATCTTTCCACTCCAACCATTTTGAAGAGATAGAGAATCTCCATCTACTCCTAATAGAATTGCATTCCTCAAATTGACATCTCCTCCATCTATCTCTATTCCATCATAGGAGGATTGATAGATTTCTATATACTCCAATATATTTTGGTAACTAATGTTTTTCAATCTGATTGATGGAGTGCTTTGACTACCGCTATATCTTATCTGGTTGTATTTGAGAACTGAATTGACAACAGAATCTAACTCTATCCCTCTCCACTTTCCAGCCGATGATATTCCTTTCTCCAAATCCTCTCGCGATGTCCAGATAATAGGACTTTCCTTTTTTCCAATAGCAATAATGGAGGAGTTAGGTTGGAAATGTATCGATGAGGTTGCATCTTCTCCAAATAGAGTTGTTCCGGCTTCTATCTGAAACTGAATTCCGCTAACAACTTCAACAGTTCCATCAATTTTCCAGAGATACTTATTTGAAAGTTGTATATCCTGCTCTATCCGTTTTGGTAAGGTTCGAACTTCTCTATTGTTGATATATTCTCTTTCTATCTTAGGCTCAACATATTGGGGAGCATTGGGGTTTGGGGTGGTGTCGGGTTGGAATGGGTTGATATATGGCTTCTCTGGTAGTGGTTCTTTTTTCTCCTTTTCCGGTTCTGGCTTGGGGTTCTCTTCTGGTATCGTCTCTTCTGGTTTCGGATTTGTATTAGTGATATTTGTATCTTGTGGAGATGTTTCTATATTCTGTTCTGTTTCGGGACTTGGGGATTTATCTTGAAAATCTCCATTACTACTACAACCTAAGAGGAGCAGGGCGATAGCTATTTTAGAAATCCAGACTAAGTTTTTCATTCCAACACTCTCTATAAATATATATGTCCGATGAATTTATCTCCTTTGGATACCTGAAATCGGTAAATCTCAATTTGAAATCGGTAGTTTCTCCTTTCGGAATAGATTTTTCCATCATAAACATTCTTTTATCAATCGGCTTTATCAAATATAGGAACTGCAAATTTTTCATAAATCCCTCTTGTGGAGGTAGTATATAGGTATGCATTTTGCACTTTGTGATATTTTCCTCTCCTATATTGGTAATAGTCCCTCTAATCACCATTACAGGAGCAAACTTCATTTGTCGGACATAGTCGATATTGTATTGAGTTCCATATAGATATTTGTGAATTTGGATATAGAGGAGAGGAGGACCTAAAAATATCACATATAGAAATAGAATTAGGAGAAGCCCCATAATTTTCTGGTTTCTTCTCAATAGTAGAGCTAAGATTAGCAATAGAATAGCTACCCCACTGAGCCAATAGAATCCGTAAAGGTCGTAAATATGGAGGGTCTCCAAAAAGTGGAGTATAGTAGTTTTTACACTTTCAGTAGTGGCTAATATGTAATCTACTTTTTTACCCATTACGAGATGCCTTCTCCTCTAATCCACCTATTCCAAATCTTCTTTTCAATTCTTGACGAACTCTATCCGGGTCTATATCAGAATATGCGAGAGCTACCAGAGAGTGATATAGAAGGTCTGCCGATTCATATATTATCTCTTTCTCTTCTCCATCTTTAACTGCAAGGGCAAATTCACCAGCCTCCTCTAATACCTTTTTCAATATCCTATTAGCTCCGCCTTGTAACAATTTTGCTGTATAGGATTTGGAACTATCTCCCTCTCTCTTTCTCTCTAAAATAGTATGAAAAAGGGTATCTACAACTGAATAGATACTATCCGTCTCCTTTTCCACTTTTACAACCTCATCACCACTATTTAGAGATGTGAAAAAACAGGACTTTCTACCAGTATGACAGGCAACCCCCTGTTGTTCCACTTTCAAAAGCAAGGTATCACTATCACAATCTAAGAGAATATCGATAATTTTTTGAGTATGTCCGCTAGTCTCTCCCTTTTTCCAAATCCGCTGTTTAGTTCTTGAAAAGTAGTGGGCATATCCAGAGGAGATAGAGAGTTCCAAAGCCTCTCGGTTCATGTATGCAACCATAAGAACCTCTAAGCTTTTGCTATCTTGAACAACTACCGGGATTAGACCATCTACCTTTTTCCAATCTATATTATCTAAATTTGCCATGTCTCTTTTTCCACTCTTTATCAAACTTTTTCCGTTTTAGATAGTTGAGTTTCTCTATAAATAGGTGTCCATCGAGATGGTCTAATTCGTGTTGGAATGCTATCGCTTCAAGTCCTGATAAAGTTCTTTGGATTTTATTTCCCTCTCTATCTTGATACTCAACATCAACCTCATCAGCCCGTTTCACCTCCTCATAGTAATCGGGAATACTGAGGCACCCCTCCTCATAGACAGTTTCGCCCCGCTTGTCTAAAATTTTCGGATTTATCGCCTCAATCAGATTTTCAGGATAGTAATTTCCATCTTCATCTGGAATATTGATGATAAATAGCCTTTGCAATGCTCCAACTTGAACCCCAGCCAGTCCAACCCCATTTTTAGAAGCCATAGTATCGTGCATATCGTCTAATAGTTTGTGGAGTTTCTCATCAAACTTCTCAACCGGTTTAGATTTCTGTTTCAGTTTTCGATTTGGATAGGTCAATATTTCTAATACCATTCGAGTTCCTGCTATATAGAAATTTCCTACATATTATTCCAT
>DTUW01000166.1 GCA_012963895.1 Campylobacterales bacterium
AATGTCAATTTTCGAGATTTTACAAAATTAGAAAAGAAGTGAATCCTCGCTCGATTCATCTTTTATTACAGGAGGTCTGGAAATATCGGTGAAATTCTCTATTCGTCCATTAAATCTATATCTATATACCCCCTGAGGGATAGGAAATCTCTTTTCAAAGTGTCGAATCTTTTTCAACTCACTCCAAAACTCTTTTGCAACAGGGACTGCTAAGGCTGATGATGCGATATGTTTCTTATCTCCCAATATAGGGGTATTGTCATTATTCCCAAACCATACATGAGCCTGAATATCTGGGGTAAAGGAGTTGAACCAAATATCTCGACCGCTATTAGTAGTCCCAGTTTTACCTGCTAACTCTATACCCGGTATTCTCGCTTTTCTCCCTGTTCCTCGTTTAACTACATCTTTCATAATATCGATGATGAGGTAAGCCTGTTTAGGTTCGTTTATCTTTGTCTTGTTACTCTCTTGATGAAATACCACTTTTCCATCTTTCTCAACATCTCTAATTAGGATTGGCTCTACCTTAGTTCCATAGTTGGAGATGATTGTGTATTGACGAGCTAAATTGAACATCGAAGTAGCATAGCTACCGAGAGCAATAGACATATCTTTTTGAATATCGGTAAATCCATATCTGATTAGTTCTTTATAGAAGTTATTAGCCCCCAACTTATCCACCAAATCGATGGTGGCAAGGTTTCGAGAACGAACCAAAGCATCTCTAAGGGTAATCTTTCCAGCTACCTTTTCAGAGTAATTATGAGGTTTCCACTTCTTTTCATTCCCTTCTGAATCTACATAATCGTAGGTCTTCTGAACATCGTAAAGAATTGAAGCCCCAGAATACCCTAAATTTACCCCTATTTGGTAAAAGAATGGTTTTATACTACTTCCTATCTGTCGTCGTCCTTGTGTTACAACATTGAAAGCACTTTTTTTATAAGAGACCCCTCCAACCATTGCTAATATTTCGCCCGTTCTCTGTTTGAGAACCAACATAGCTCCATTTAGTTTATCTATCCGCTCCTGCTCATACCCTCTCTGTTTCATAATATTTACAATCCGCTCATATCCATGTTTCAATGCTTTTCTAGCTATCTCTTGAATATCTAAATCTATATTGGTGTGGATAACATATCCACCACTTTTCAAATCTGGAAATAGTGGAGTGAGCTTTTTCATAACATAATCGGTAACATATGGAGCTACATTTTCGGTCTTAGTTCTCCTCTTTGCTTCTGGTTTCTCATTGATTGCCCTCTCATACTCCTCGCGACTAATCCACCCCAGACCCGAATACATTCTCTCAATTACCCTATTTGCTCGTCCGATAGAATATTCGTAATTCTTGGTCGGGTCGTAGAAGCTTGGAGCTTTGATTAGCCCAACTAATATTGCTATCTCTTTCAGGGTCAGGGCTTCTAAATTCTTATGAAAATATCCCCAGGCAGCGGTTCTAATACCGTAATAGCCAGAACCAAAATAGATAGTGTTGAGATACCTTTCCAGTATCTCCTCTTTTGTCATTATCTGCTCAACTTCGAGGGCTAAAAATATCTCCTTTATTTTTCTATATATGGTCTTTTTCTTAGTTAGAACTGTATTTCTCACAAATTGCTGGGTTATGGTCGATGCCCCCTCAACCATATCCATTGCCACAATATCTTTTATTACTGCTCTGAAAATGGCTTCTAAATTTATTCCTCTATGTTCAAAAAATGTAGTATCTTCAATCGCTAAAAGGGCTTCAATTATTTTAGGGGGTATATCCTCAAACTTCACATATAGCCTATACTCGTCCCCTACAATATTGGCTATCTTTTTATCATTTCTATCCAAAATTACCGAACTTATCTCCAATTTATGGTGGAGAATATCATCTACCTCATCGACGACAGATTTATAGAAAAAGTATAGCCCGACCAATGAAATTCCAAAAAGAACACTCAAACCGATTAGTATCTTTTTTAACAAATATTAAGCCTCTTTTAATCCAATTCGAATAATTTCATCTAAGCTGGTTTCATGTCTTAATAGCATCTCTTTAAGTCTGTCGGCGAGGGTAACCATTCCATCTTTTATCATAGCCTGTCTAAGTTCGAAATCGGAAGCACTATCCTTTATCAATTGCTTAGCTCTATCGGTCATAATGAATAGCTCTCCAACTGCTTGACGACCTTTATAACCTGTATAGTTACAGCGACTGCACCCCTTAGCTTTGTATATCTTAACCCCCTTTGGTAATCCATACTCTTCTGCATAGAGTTCCGATATTTCGTCCTCAACTTTGCAGTAATTGCACAACTTCCTAACAAGTCGTTGAGCTAAAACCCCTCTAAGAGTGGAGGTAATTAGAAACTTATCTATACCTATATCAATAAGTCGAGTAATTGCAGCGGTGGCGGTGTTAGTGTGGAGTGTAGATAATAGAAGGTGTCCAGTTAGTGCAGCTTGAACCCCTATCGTGGCGGTCTCCTTATCTCTCATCTCACCGACCATAACAATATCGGGGTCTTGTCTCAAAATTGAACGGAGGGCTGATGCAAAAGTTAATCCAACTTTCGGATTTGCCTGTATCTGATTGACATTATCAGCTTTATATTCCACTGGGTCTTCAACGGTCATAATATTTTTTTCAGGAGTAGCTATTGTTTGCAGGAAAGAATGTAGAGTTGTCGATTTCCCAGAACCTGTTGGACCAGTTATCAAAATCATTCCGTGAGAGAATTTCAGGAGTTCTCGAAATTGGGCGGTCATCTCCTCAGGAAATCCCAACTCTTCAAGGGTTGGAATATTATCAGATTGCATCAAAATCCTCATTACCACCCTCTCCCCGTGGTAAGAAGGGAGGACTGAAACCCTAATATCTACAATTTCACCGGCTATCTTGATTTGGGTTCTACCATCTTGCGGAATTCGTCTCTCTGAAATATCTAAGTTTGAAATTACTTTTATACGACTGATAATAAGTCCAATGACTTTACTATCAACCTCTACATATTTCACCAAAGCCCCATCTATTCGAAATCTTACCTCTCCTTTATGTTCGTGTGTCTCAATATGTATATCGGAAGCTCCCCGCTTTACTGCTTGGAAAAAGAGAGCATTTACAAACTTGATAATAGGGGCTGATTCCTCAGAGGTCAAAATATCTGATGAGGTTTGGAGAAATTCAGCTAAATTTATATCTTCATCATACTCATCTATATCACCACTTTCAGCAACAGAAGTGGCTTGGAGTTCAGCATCATTTTTCAGCTCTAAGGTTCGATGGTAAAGTCTTTCGAATTCGCTATCTTCAAGATAGTATATTGGGAAAAGCTCCTCAAACTTTGTAATATAGTTTATTGCCTCTCCCGTTTTACTTTTGTCAATAATAGCTACCAGCTCCCCCTCTTCTGTCTCTGCAAAGAGAACCCCATATTTGAGAGCTATCCCTATATCAACCCCATCGGGTATCTTTGGAGTTAGGCGAACATCTGTATCTAATACAGGTATCTTAATCATCTAAGTCGCCCTCATCATCTTCTATATTAATATAGGTTTCACCTTTTAGAGATGGTTGCAAAGAGGAGTTTGTTTCTAAACCCTGCTTGATTATTTGTCTAACTACTTTATGTTCGAGTTGGGCTAAATATTGTAGGTTCTGTCTTAGGGTCTCCAAATCTTCACTTTTCTTAATGATATATGGAGTTAGGATAATTATTAGGTTTATCTTGTCTATTTTATAGCTATCATCTCTAAATAAAGCACCAATTAGAGGAATATCTCCAAGCAAAGGAATCTTATCTGAGTTCTTACTTATCTTATCCTTTATCAACCCTCCAACTATTACTGCTTCTCCATCTTGAACAACCGCAGTAGTCTTTACCTCTCTTTTTGTAGTAGTCGGCATTCCTTTGATACTTCCCGGAACCACATCTTCAAGGGTGGCATCAACATTCAGAATCACCTTATTATCAT
>DTUW01000167.1:0-964 GCA_012963895.1 Campylobacterales bacterium
GGTTGGGATATTAATGATACCGATACTGGATATGACTTCGATTTAGATGTATCTATTTTTTGACCCTTAACTAAATTGATTTGAGCCATCTTTTATCCTTTGGGAGATATACGAGTAATTAGCAACTTCTGAATTTTCAAAATAGCATCACCACTTTTTATCTCTATTTTGCGAGGTTCATTGCTACCAGCAATATATAGCAATAGTTCAGAATCTATATCAAAGTGTCCAGCGGTAGTGATGCTAAATTGATATATCGATTGGTATGGTATTGAAAGGTATTCGGTTCTTTTACCTGTAATACCCTGTTTATCAACCAATAGCAATCTCAATGAGGTAAAAACTATCAAATCTCTAATTAGAATAAAAGAGGCTTCCACCTCTTCATCTTCAACCAAGACATTTTGTAGCTCCTCTTTTGCCTCTTCCGGACTAATTTCAGAGGCATCTCCAACCAAACGACTAAATAGGCTCATGGAACATATTTATCCACAAAAGCTTGTAACCCGGTTTTATAACCCATTCCAACAGCTTGAAACCGCCAACTATCATTTTTCTTATATAGACGACCAAATTCTAAGGCTGTTTCAGTTGAAAAGTCCTCTTCGAGTTCATACTTTAATATCTCTTCATTTGTGTCTCTATTGTAGAGGCGAATAAATGAATTTCTTACCTGTCCAAAATTTTGTCCTCTCTGGTCTGCCTCGTAGATAGTTACTACAAATAGTATCTCTTCTATCTCTGGTGAAACTTTGGATAAATCTATGAAAATAGTTTCATCATCTCCTTCACCTTCGCCAGTCAAATTGTCTCCTGTATGTTCAACTGCTCCATCTGGTGATTTGAGATTATTATAAAAGACAAAATATTCATTTGCTGGAAGCTTCTTATTGCTATTCAACATAAAAATAGATACATCTAAATCGAAGTCATATCCAGTATCTGTATCATTAATATCCCAACC
>DTUW01000167.1:974-3953 GCA_012963895.1 Campylobacterales bacterium
AGACCTACCCCAACCCTAACTAATGATGGAGCTTCTTTCGATAAATCTACTCTACCACCTTTTACCAAATTTATAGTAGCCATTCTTTACTCCTTGATAGAATATGTCCAATATTCTATCAGAAGGATATAGATGATAGTAGATTTACACAACCATACTTTTTTATGCAACCATGCAGAAGGAATTCCAACAGAATATATTGAAGAGGCTATCAAAAGAGGGATAGCTGTTTTCGGCTTTTCCGACCATAACCCGATGGAGTTCGACCCAAAATATAGAATGAAGTTTGAAGAGATTTCAACCTATTTCAACCTCATCGATGAGGTGGCTGAAAAGTATCGAGGAAAGATAGAGATATTGAAAGGGTTTGAAGTCGATTACATTCCTCAATATTTGGATAGTCGAGTTCTTGAAAATAGCTCCATCGATTACCTCATCGGTTCAATCCACTTTTTAGATGGCTGGGGATTTGATAATCCAGAATTTATAGGAGAATATCAAAATCGAGATATAGATTCTATTTGGGTTGAATACTTTTCAAAAGTTGAAGAGATGGCGAATAGTAAGCTATTTCAGATAGTTGGACATATCGATTTAATAAAAGTTTTCAAGTTCCTACCTAAGAAATTGGATATTAGGGATTTGGTCGAGAAACCATTACAAGCTATCAAAAGAAGTAATATGGCTGTTGAACTCAATGGAGCAGGATATAGAAAACCGATAGGAGAACTCTATCCAAGTCGTGAAATATTGGAGATGGTCTATGAGATGGATATTCCGATAACTATCGGGAGCGATGCCCATTCACCTAAGCAGGTTGGACTATTCTTAGATAGAACTATTAAGGAGGCAAAAGAGATAGGATTCGATGAGGTGGCTATATTTCGAAAAAGAGAGATGGAGATGGTGAAGATATAGCTATTACCAATTTCTAAACATCTGGATAGATATTGAATAGTGTTTTTTGAAACTTTCTCCAAACTCTATTAGTCGAAATCGATTTTCTCTAATAAAGAATGTTCCATCAAACATTAAAAAAGCGATTCGGTATTTTCCCGGTGGAATACTCTTTTCCAATTTGTTATTTTGGAGTTTGTGAAGATATTTTTTATATCTCCTGTAATATTTACCTTTGATTGGAAAGCTATCTATATTGAACTTTCTATATTGAAATCTACTCTCAGGAACAATTAGAAGATATATATCAATATCTGGTAGTGGATTGGTGATAGAGACCTGAAAATTGTATTTTTCTTTTACTATTGGTTTAGGTCTGTTCTTTTTTCTCTTTTTCGATTTTTCGATAAGCCTAAATTGTGCCGTAACTTTTACATCGTAGAGGATAGTATTTCGAAATCTACCAATTTCATATTGATATTTAGGTTCTCCAATTAGCTCTAAGTAGGATTCAGATTTTTGAATAACACTATATTCTGATTTAGAGCTACCATCAGATTGGAGATGTTTTGTAAAATGGGTTTGAATATCAGTTTTGAAATATTCACTAGCTTTTGCTTTTGCCTGTTGCATAGCCTTTTTTTCGGCTTCAATTCTATTATCATCTACCCCTTCACCCGTTACGATAACAACTCGACCAAAAAGGAGGGTAGAGATTAGTATCAGTCCCAGATATATTCTCATTGTAGATATTTGGTCATTCGATTTAGAATAGTTTCCAATTTTGGTTTATAGATGTAGATAAGGTTTAGAATATCGATATTTTCATTGCTACTATTTTCATAGTCGTGAGCAATGCTATTCCTCAAATCTCTCAATTTGAACCACTCATCTACCTCTAAAATATCCAATTTTTCAAAGTAGTTGAGAATATCTAAAAATGGCTTATTAGTTGTCTCTCCTTGATATAGTAGAAAGGATTTGAATAGTTTTGCCCCAATAGTATCTTGAAGTTTGGAAAAACGGTATATTACTTGGTCGCAGTATGCTAAAAGTTGAAAATCGTTTTCTATTTTTTTGAAGTTCTCTTCATCGATTGGAAATCTGAAATGTTCTTCTAACTTTTCGAAAGCTTGATAAAGTCTATTTAGGTGTATTTGTGCCTCTTCAATATTGGCTATAAACTTAGCTCTATATACTTTGCGAGTGTCTGAGTTCAACTCCATTTTTTATCGCCTCTTGTTCAATTAGACTATTTCCATCTTTTTGGAAAACTATATCTATTTTCTGTTCCCCGAGGTATCTATATAGTTTTGCTCTAAATCTTATCTTTTTCTCAAATAGATTACTCCTATTTTGAGGAGCTAGATATAAATCAATATCTCCACCTTTGCTCTTAGCATCTACTCTACTACCAAATAGGAATATTTTCCCTTCTCCAAAAATTTCGTAAAAATTGGAAGTGATAATATCTATTGTATTTTGTGAAAGTCTCATCTTAGATAGAATTCTACCCTATCTCACTATTTAGGAGTATTTATGGATATTTTCAATTCCTTAGATGTAATAGGGCAGTTTTTCGTTGTAGCAATGTTGATTGAGTTTGTTGCCGAGTTTCTCTATTTTCGAAGAATAGGAACATCAATAAAATCGGTTATCGTAACGACAGGGGTATTAGGAACTTTTGTAGGGATTGTGTATGGGCTTTACAATTTCGACACTTCAAACATAGAGCAATCTATACCTCAGCTCCTCGATGGACTAAAAACAGCCTTTGTAACCTCTGTTTTAGGAATGATAGGAGCTATCCTAATTACTATTACGGACAAGATACAAGAGCATAGAAATAGAAAACTGGAACAGAATAGCGAGAAAGATATTCTAATAGATATTGTTACGGAACTCAAAAACATGAATAACAAAATAGAAAAGTTGGAAAATATAGAAAAATCCAATTTAGAGATTTCCGATAGGCTATCTGCATTGGAGAGATTGAACAATGAAATATCTAAATTGGGAAATTTAGAACAGCTATCACAACTATCCAAATTGGAAAATATAGAGAAGTCCAATTCAGAGATT
>DTUW01000168.1 GCA_012963895.1 Campylobacterales bacterium
TTTCAAAAAGATATTTACAAAATTTGCCAATCCCCCTCCCACCTCCTGAAATTCAAAAAAAGATAGTTGAAGAGTGTAAAAAAGTTGATGATGAGGTTGAAAAGGCAGAAAAAGAGAATAAACAACTAAGAGAAGAGATAAGAGAGATAATTAATAATGTAGATGGTGAAATGGTGAAATTGGGGGAGGTGGCAATGAAAATTTCTGATTCTTTCAATCCACGAGATAAACATAGACAAGATAATATACCTTATATAGGTCTTGAAAATATCGAGTCTAACAGTGGTTTGTTGATTGGTGATATTTTGACAAATTATCAAGGTATAAAAAGCACGAAAACTATTTTTAAAAAATATGATATTTTATATGGTAAGTTGAGACCAAACTTAAATAAGGTATATCTAAGTGAAATGGATGGCATATGTTCAACAGATATTATGGTTCTTAGATTTAAAAACAAAAATTTAGCAAAGATATACAAGTATTACTTTTTGTCTCAAAAATTTAATTATGAGGTTTTAAAAAGTGTTTCAGGGGTTCAGTTGCCCAGAACATCTTGGAATAAGATGAAATCCCTAAAAATCCCCCTACCCCCTCTCCAAACTCAAAAAGAAATCGTTTCTAAAATAGAAAAACTTGAAACAAAAATCAAACAAAACCAAACTATTATCGATAGTGCCAAATCCAAAAAAGAAGAAATACTAAATAAATATCTCCTCTAACTCTTCTGAAATATTCGGAGTTTCGCACTCCGACTCCTCCTATTCCTCTCCTTCTCCTCTTTCGTTGCCTCTATCGGTTTTTTAGTTACTATATATCCCAATTGATTATCTCCTCCACATTCACATCTAAGATTTTCAGCTGGACATATACACCCCTTAGCCCACTCTCTAAATCTATTTTTTACTATTTTATCCTCCAATGAATGAAATGAAATAATCCCTATTTTCGCTTTTTCTAACTTTTCCAAATGGTCTAACAACCTCATCAACTCCCCTAACTCATCATTGACCTCTATTCTAATCGCTTGAAATAGTTGGGTTGCCGGGTGAATACCTCTCCGCCCCTTAGATAATTTGATAGCTATCTCTGCTAACTCTCTACCACTCTTAATAGGTCGAGATTTGATAATTTCACTAACCAACTTTTTATAATTCCTAATCTCTCCATACTCTTTTAAAATTCTTTCCAAATCCTGCTTGGGATAACTATTTACCACATCGTAAGCAGTAAGAGGTTGAGATATATCCATTCTCATATCCAAATTTTCAGAATCGAAACTAAATCCCCTTTCGAGTTTGTCAAGTTGGAGCGATGAAACTCCAATATCGGCTAATACCCCCAAAATAGGTTGATATTTTTCCAATATCTCAGGGATAACCTCCGAAAAAGCTCCATTGTAAAAAGTTACTCTATCTCCAAATTTTGAAAGTCGTTTTTTTGAAAACTCTATCGCTGTCCTATCCCTGTCAATCCCTATTAGATGCAAATTTGGAGACTTTTCTAATATCGCCTCCGAATGTCCTCCATATCCCAAAGTAACATCTATAAAATAACCCTTTTCTTCTGTTGCGAAATGTTCCACTACTTCATTTAGTAAAACTGGCTGATGAGGTGGTAATTCCATATATATCCCTATATCCAAAATTTAGCTATGTTGTGCAATTGTAGTTTCATATATATTCCTATATCTAAAATTTGACCATTTTATCAAGATGATAAAATTCTTATAAATTTTGTAAAAGGATTGTAATGAGAAAAGGATTCTCACTTATTGAGATAATGATTGTAATTATTATCTTAGGTCTTCTCGCCTCTCTCGTTCTACCAAATCTCATCGGACAGAGCGACGAAGCTAAGAAAAAATTGGTCTGTATCCAGATGAAAAGTATCGCCGAATCTCTCAAAACCTTCAAACTATATAACGGAACATATCCAACAACAGAAGAGGGACTAGAAGCCCTTATCAAAAATCCAGACCCTGAAAAATATCCAGAATACCCATCACAAGGCTTCTTAGATGAAGGCAAACTACCAAAAGACCCTTGGGGTGGAAAATATATCTACACCTATGAAAATGGAGATTTCAATCTAATATCTCTTGGAGCTGATGGAAAAGAGGGAGGAGAAGCAGAAAACAGAGATATTACTTATGAATCTTGTTTCAGCAAATAGGAGCTTTACCCTTATTGAACTCCTATTAGTCCTAATTCTTATGGGGTTGGTATATAGTTTCGTAGCCAACTCCTTCACAAAGATGGAAAAGAGAAAAACTATATCCCTACAAAATCTACCCGAAACCCTTAGACAAATAGCAGAAGAGAATCATCAAAAAGAGTTGCGATTTCTAATATATGGTTATGACTGCAACAAATATACTATATTGGGAGAAGATGGAACGATAGAGGTAGATACCTCTATCCAAATCAACTCCAAAAACCTTATCCCCTACCGCCTCAACTACTACGGCGATTTAGTCCAATTCCAATTTTTCGACTTCTACCACGAGAATAGCAGTGAAAAGGTCTGTTTGGAGTTTCAACTATTTAAAAATGGTTCTAATAGTAGCTATATCTTAGAAGATGAAAAAGATAAACTATTCTACCTCTACCGCCCCTACTTTCAACCTGTTGAGATATATAAATCCTTTGAAGATGCAAAAGAGAACCTGCTAAGAGAGGAGCTAAATCCAAAAAGTCTATAAATACCTATATCAGAATAGCAACAGCCGAAACAACAGCGGTTGAACTTTTCAAAATATATGGAGAACTCAACCCCTTGATATTTTGAAATAGCTTTCTCTCTCTCTCTGAAAATCCCCCCTCTGGTCCAACTAAGATAGATATATCCCTATCTTCTATCTTCTCCAATTTGGTATCTGAAAAGTCTATCGCAATAGTATCGGGATAGGTTTTGAGAAAAATATCCACCTCATCAACTATCTCTATATCGAGAATATCATATCTACCCGATTGCATCGATGAGGTTTGGAGAATTTTTTCTAATCTTTGAGTATCGACTTTGATATTGTGCTGGGAGTAGTCGCAATAGATAAATACAACTTTTGCAACCCCCAACTCATTGAGCATTGCAATATATTTCTCAATCGTCTTACTATCTACTATACACCAACCGACAATAATAGTTTTTTCAGATTTTCGAAAATCGACCCTTTCAGAGATTAGCGAAAGTTTTCCAGAACGACGAGAGACCTCATCAATTCGATAGAGATATAGAATTTCTGGATTGCTGAGATTTCTGAGATATATCTCATCTCCAACCCTATAACGACGAACTCTAAATATATAGTGATATACCTCTTTTTCAAGAGTGATATATCTTTCTCCGCCCTTTGAGCAATAAAGAAATTGCATCGATACTCCTTACCTGTTTTGAAAAAACATAGTAAAATAAAAATAGTTGTAAATTGTAGTATTTATATATGGAGAAGAATATGAGTAGTGAAGAGTTTGAAAAATCACAAGGGACACCACCTCCACCACCTCCCCCACCGAGTGATGATACTCGAATGGTGGATCAACTTGACACAGTTACTAAGGATTCAGAACAAAAGGCATCGGAAATATTTGATGCTGTTGAAAAGATAAATGAATCCCTCTCTGATATGGAAGAAAAGATAAAGAATGAAATACAAAATACCATCACATGGAATATAGAGATGTTTGAAAAACTCTCTAAACAGTTTCCAGATATTCCTCAGTTTCAAGAAGGATTAGAGAAAAATAGAGAGATATTGAAATATTTAGATGATATAGTAGAGATACTATACAACGACCAAGATGAAACAATGACTATTATGGATAAACTCCAATATCAAGATATACATCGTCAAAAGATAGAGCGAGTTATCAATGTGATGAGGTCTCTTGCCCTCTATATGAACCACCTATTTAGTAGCTCCAAA
>DTUW01000169.1 GCA_012963895.1 Campylobacterales bacterium
AAATAACATTCCAACCAATAGCAACAGGATAGCGGTAATATAGACAACCATATAATTGGAGATAGACAATATCACCCCTCCTAAGATTGGGAAAAACAGCCCAATAGATGATATATTGGCTTGAAGTGCTACATATATAGGTCGTTTGTCAGATGGTGCAATTATTAGAATCAAATTATTGAAAGCCAATCGCACTCCATCAATAGATGCTCCTATTAGGAAAAAGACAAGCAGATATATATATAGATTGTGGAAAAAGATTACTAAGAGGAACGAAAAAACAAATATTGAAATAGAGATATAGACTATCTTAATATCCTCTCCTGCTGATGAAATCTTTCCCCATAGGATATTGCTTAACATTCCACCTAACATCTGGACAGATAAAAGAAGCCCAACGGTTGAACCTGTTAGCTCTATATGCTCTTTTGCATCGAGGATAATAAAGGGTAGAGCGATGAGGTGGGCATATGAGAAGAGAAAGGAGAGAACTTGATTTTTGAGAATAGTATTAGTTAGGAAATATGAAAAACTCTCTTTTAGAAATTGGAAAAAGCTCCCTTGTCTCTCTCTGATTTTCTCTCTTGGAGGCTCTTCAATAGTTGAAAAGGCAATAAGCCCGATAGACATAATTAAGGCACTTGCCATAAAGAGATAACCGAAACTGTATGGAGGTTCAAAGTATTCCAAAACTACTCCTGCCCCTGCACCTGAAAGGATAGCCCCAAGACCTGAAAAGAATTGACGATATGCCAAACTTTTTCCACGAAATCTATTTGAAAAGACCTTAGCCTGAATATCTTTGAAGTAGATAGCTCCAAAACCAGCAGAGAAAGAGAAAATAAATAGAAGTATTCCAATACCTAAAAGGGTAATAGTTCCACTCTCTTTCCCAAATAGAACTATGACTAATCCTATACCAAACCATGATAAAAATCTTGAAAGAAATACCAACCTGAGATAAGGCATCATATAGCGATATGATTGAGCATAAAAGGCGGCAAACATCTGAACGAAAATAGCCCCTCCTTTTAAAAGAGAGGCGAAAATACCGACTAAGATAGAACTATCTGAAAAGTAATGGACAATTAGAGGCAATATGGTAGAGGGTTCAGCGACTGTAATTCCAATAGTGATAAAAAAGCCGTGAGCTACATTTTTGTAGTGAGATGATTTCCTATCTACCAAACTATTGGAATTTTCCACCTCATCTACTCCCATTCAATAGTGGCTGGTGGTTTTGAGGAAATATCATAGACCACTCTATTTATTCCATTGACTTCATTGATAATCCTTCTACTGATATTCTCTAAGAGTTCATAAGGGAGATGGGCAAAATTGGCAGTCATTCCATCAGTAGATTCAATAGCTCGAATAGCTACGGCATTTTCATAGGTTCTATTATCCCCCTGAACTCCAACACTTCTGACATTGAGAAGGACTGCAAAGGATTGCCAAAGTTTTTTATAGTAACCAGCTTTTTTTATCTCCTCCAAAAGAATAGAATCGGCTTTTCTAAGAAGTTCTAAGGATTCGGCTGTAACCTCTCCCATAATTCGGATAGCAAGTCCTGGACCCGGGAAAGGGTGTCGATATACCAAATTTTCAGGTAATCCAAGTTCTAGCCCGAGCAATCTAACCTCATCTTTGAATAGCTCTCTAAGAGGTTCAACCAGTTCGAAATTCATCCAATCGGGAAGTCCGCCAACATTGTGGTGAGATTTGATAGTTTTGCTTGGACCTTTTACAGAGACCGATTCAATTACATCTGGGTATAGTGTCCCTTGTGCGAGAAACTTTATCCCTTGATGTTTTTTAGCCTCTTCCTCAAAAACTTCTATAAATGTGTGTCCAATTATTTTCCGTTTCTGTTCAGGGTCGGTAACACCTTTGAGAGCTTGTAAAAATCTCTCTTTTGCATCTACCACGATTAGAGGAACTTTTAAAACCTCTTTAAAAGAGTATTCCACCGCCTCTCTTTCACCAGCTCGTAAGAGTCCATTATCCACAAATACAGGAACTAATTGATTTCCTATCGCCTCATAGAGAAGAGCGGTAACAACTGAACTATCTACTCCACCAGAGAGAGCTGATAGAACCTTTCCATCTCCAACCTGTTTCCGAATATTTTCGATTTGCTCCTTTTTGAAATCTCCCATGTTCCAACGGTGGCTAATACCGCAAATATTTCGGGCGAAATTTCGCAACATAATATAGCCCTCTTTGGAATGTTTCACCTCTGGGTGGAATTGGAGAGCATAGATACTCTTTTCAATATTTCCAATTCCTGCATATGGAGAGTTATCAGTCCAAGCGAGAGATTGGAAACCTTCTGGTAACTGTTCAACTCTATCCCCGTGGCTCATCCAAACTATATTGCCATTGTGGCAATCTGCAAAGAGTGGGCTGTTTCCACTTCTGAAATATAGTTCAGCTTTTCCATATTCGTGTTTTGTGGAACGGGCTACCTCTCCACCAAAATCCACCGTTATTCTCTGCATTCCGTAACAGATACCTAAGATAGGTAGTCCCAGATTGTATATCTTTTTATCTACCTCATAACTCCCCTCCTCATAGACAGATGCGGGACCACCGCTAAATATTATCCCCTTTGGAGATTTCGATTTGATATTTTCTATATCTTCAAAGTATGGAACTATTTCACAATATATCCCCTCTTCTCTCAATCTCCTTGCGATAAGTTGGGTATATTGGCTACCGAAATCCAAAATTACTATATCTACCTGTTTCACTAAATATCCCTGTTTTTGAATTTTCAGAAATTATAGTATATGCCTTTTTGTATATATTCCTATGTTTGTATATATTTCTATTTTCTATGTGAAAATTCTTATATGATACAATTCATGAGTATTCAATATATATAGGAGTATTGGAATGTTTGCAAGCAAACAAGATAAGTTTTACATCACACAACTTGAACGAGAAATATCGATGTTACGAGCAAACGAGGAAGAGCTGAAACTCAAAATCAAAAGCTTAGAAGATGAAATCAACAGATTGAAATATAACGATGACGGAGAAGGGTTTTACAAAATATTACTTTTTCAAAACCAACACTTAAAAGGGAGTATGATAGATATACAGAGTGATTTGGTTGATGCTGTTTCTTCTGGAAAAAAGAACTTAGAAGATTCAACTAATATGCTCTCACAGGTGAGCCATTTAGCAAAAGAGTATTCAGCCATCTCTGGGGATTTGGACAATCTCCAACAGTTGGCTAGTGAGACTGAAACTACTTCATCTATGCTCTCTGAAAGAACAGAGGATATAAATTCTATTCTCTCAACTGTCAAAGATATATCAGAACAGACCAATCTATTAGCTCTCAATGCTGCTATTGAAGCTGCGAGAGCTGGAGAACACGGGCGGGGGTTTGCTGTTGTTGCCGATGAGGTTCGAAAACTTGCCGATAAGACTCAAAAGGCAATTAGCGACATCAATATAGCTCTCACCTCTATGAAACAAGATGTAGCAGAGGTAAATAGAAAATCTTCCGAAGTTGTGGAAGAAGTGTCCAACTTCACTGAGAAGTTTTCCACTTTCGATGTGGATTTGAGAACTAATATTAAAGAGGTTGAAAGGTCATTTATCAATTTCGAAAATACTACTGACAGGGTGTTTCTAACTCTTGCAAAGATTGACCATGTTATTTGGAAGTTCAATACCTACGACTCAATAGCGAACAAAAAAGAGATGTTCAAGTTTGTAGATCACCACTCTTGCCGACTCGGGCGGTGGTATGAGCAGGGAGAAGGAAAAACCCATTTCTCCAATACAAGTCGATATATGGACTTGGAAAGTCCTCATTCAAGTGTCCATAATGCTACAAAAGATATATTTAAAGAGATTGCTAAACAACCTATGAACTTTGAGGATATATTA
>DTUW01000170.1 GCA_012963895.1 Campylobacterales bacterium
CTTCAAACAGAAGGACTGAACAGACTTCCTTTAATAGAGGTTCGCTCATTACAAGAGTAAAACGGTGGTTTTCTTTATCTTTTTCAGATTTCAACTCAATTGAAGAGACATAATATTTCCCGCCTAATAGTTCAGTTTTGAAGGGTTGGGGCTTCAAGTCTATCTGCCCTACGAACATGTTTCTAATTGCTCGAATTAAAATAACTTTCATCTATATCTCCGAAGACTTTGGAATTATTCTAACAAAAATCTAACTTTGAATTATAGAGAATTTGGATAAAGGAGAGGGGTATCCCCTCTATATTTTTTCTAATTTCCTCTTCTCTTCTAAAACCTTCTCCAATTTCTCTTTTGCTTCTGATAGCCCTTTTCTATTGGTCTCAACTACATGGCTTGGAGCATTTGCTATAAATCTCTCATTACTTAGCATCTTCTCCAACTTCTCTATCTCTTTTCGGAGCTTCTCCTCCTGTTTAGATAGCCGTTTCAAAATAGGAGCAATATCGAAACTTTCGATAGATATATATGTCTTCACTCCATTTCCAATATCAGAGACACAATTTTCAACCTCATCGAGAACAAAGACAACCTCATCAACTTTTGCTAGTTTCTCTATATATCTCTTTGCCAACTCTTGCGATAGCTGAATATCTCCAAAATTGACAAATACCCTATCAACTCTCTTATTTGCCAAATCGATAGTAGCTTTAAGACGGCGGATAGAGATAATAGCCTCAATAATTCGGTTGAATTCGTTTTCAATCTCTATATATCTCTCTCCACCCTTAGGATAGGGTTGAATCATAATAGAGGTGGAATTTTCCAATCTATCTCCCCCGAGTTCCTGATATAGATACTCTGTGATATATGGCATATATGGGTGGAGCAGTTTCATACTCTCTCGGAATATAGCCCCCAGTTCAGGAATAGAATCTCTATCAGCCTTAGATAGCTCTATCCCCCAATCGCAAAACTCATTCCATAGAAATCGATATATAGTAGTAGCTCCATCGTTAAAACGATACGATTTTAGAAAACTATGAACCTCTTGGGTGGCTTGTCGGAATTTAGACATCATGTATTTTCCGAGAGGTGTTCTAATTTCAACCTCATCGAGTTTCTGAAACTTACCACCATTCATTATCAAATATTTAGAAGCATTGTAGAGCTTATTAGTAAAGTTGCGAGACCATTCTAATTTTTCCTCACTCAATCTAATATCTCTACCTTGAACAGCGAGAACTGCTAAGGTAAATCGTAAAGCATCTACTGAATATTTTTCAACCATGTCGAGAGGGTCTATTACATTTCCCTTAGATTTCGACATCTTTTCGCCGTGTTCATCTCTCACAAGTGCATGGAGGTATATATCAGAAAAAGGGAGTTCGCCGATGAGGTAGTCCCCCATCATCATCATTCGAGCAACCCAAAAGAAAAGAATATCAAACCCTGTAATTAGTAAAGAATTTGGATAGAACTCCTCTAAATCGTTTTGAGAAAACTTTTCACCCTCTTTCTGACCCCAACCCAAAGTTGAGAAAGGCCACAAAGCCGAAGAGAACCATGTATCTAATACATCTGGGTCTTGAACAATTTCGCTATTGCCACATTTAGGACAACTATTTTCCTCTTCTGGATTGTCTGATGCCCACTCATTGGAACAGCTTTGACAGGTAAATACAGGAATTCTATGACCCCACCAAAGTTGTCGAGAGATACACCAATCCCGCAACTCGTCCATCCAAGCGGTATAGGAGTTTATCCAGTGTTCAGGGTAGAATTTAGCTAAACCTCTTTTGACCTTTTCAATACTTCTACTAGCTACCTCCTTTTTTAAAAACCACTGTTTAGATATGTATGGTTCTATTACACTTTTACACCGGTAGCAGTGTCCCACTTGGTGAGTATGTTCCTCTATCTTTTCAATATACCCCTCTTCTTGAAGTTTTGCAACTATCTTATCTCGGGCTTCCAATCTATCTTGTCCCTGAAACTCTCCACAATAGTGATTTAGTATCCCTTTCTCATCAAAGATAGTTATATACTCTAATCCGTGCCGTTTTCCAACTTCATAGTCATTCGGGTCGTGAGCAGGGGTAACTTTGACCACACCCGTTCCAAATTCCATATCAACATGGCTATCTGCAATAATTGATATTCGACGATTGACGAGGGGTAATATTACCTCTTTGCCGATGAGGTGGCTATATCGACTATCTTCTGGATTGACCATAACCGCAGTATCTCCAAAGAAGGTTTCAGGTCGAGTAGTAGCCACTACCACATATTCATCACTATCAGCCAATGGGTATCTAATATGGTATAGCTTTCCATTGCTCTCTTGATACTCCACCTCTATATCACTCAAAGCACCATCATGCACACACCAATTTACTAAGTAATTTCCCCTAACTATCATTCCATCATCATAGAGCTTTTTAAAAGCCTTACTAACAGCCTTTTTTAGCCCCTCGTCCATAGTAAATCTTTCTCGACTCCAAGCTGGGGATACTCCAAGTTTTCTAAGTTGATGAACAATAGTAGAACCGCTCTTCTCTTTCCACTCCCAAACTCTCTCTAAAAACTTCTCTCTACCTAGTTCCTCTTTGGTTTTTCCCTCTGCTAATATCTGTTTTTCAACTATATTTTGGGTAGCAATTCCTGCATGGTCTGTTCCCGGTTGCCATAGGGTTCTATACCCTGCCATTCTTTTATATCTAACAATTACATCTTGAAGGGTAAAGGTTAGGGCATGTCCAATATGGAGGCTACCCGTTACATTTGGAGGAGGCATCATAATAGTGAAGGTCTCTCCGTTTTGAATCTCTCTATTGCTATCTACTTCGAAATAGCCTCTCTCTTCCCAAATCTTGTAATAATTCTCTTCTATCTCTTTTGGATTGTATGACATCTATTTCCCTCTGAAACATTGTGATAGAATGGATATATTATCAAATTTAGGAGATTTCGACATGAAACATATAGGAATAGTTCTACTCTCTTTTTTATATCTCTTTGGAGGGGATTATCACGATATAGATTGGGCTTTGGATTATAGAGATGCTATTAAAGAGGCTAAGAGTTCCAAAAAGCCTATTATGGTTCTTATCACTTCTAAATATTGTAAATGGTGTAAAAAGTTGAAGAGAGAGACCCTAAGTAATGATATGGTGATAGATAGGGTAAATCGTGAATTTGTATCTGTTGAAGTTCGTAGAGGAGCAAAAAACTATCCATATCGACATCTTAGAGCCAGAGTAGTTCCTACTATCTATTTCCTATATAGCAATGGAAAGCCGATAATGAGACCTGTTCGAGGCTATTGGAATGTTGAAAATTTCCTCTCCTATTTAGATGATGCACAGAGAAGAATGGCGAGAAAACGAAAAGATTAGGTTTAGAAAATAGAAAAAAGAGAATATATTAGAATTCCAAACTACATAATTTAGCAGGGGTGTTTTATGAAATTTTTTATAGAAAAACATGAATTGGAGCAGATGCTAAATCGTCTATCTCCATTTTTGGATAAGAATATAGATTCCACATATAGCAACTTTCTAATAGAGGCTGAAAATGAGAAATTGACTCTAAGAGCTACAAATCTCAAAATGGGACTATCTGTCTCAACTAATATCCATATAGAAGAAGATGGAAAAATATTAGTTGATGGAGCGAGACTAATTCAGATAGTGAAGAGTTTCAAAAATGAATATATCTCTATCTCTTTCCAAAATGGAAAAGTAGTTCTTCAACAGGGCAAAAGTAAATTTGAAATCAAGGCAATTCGTAATGTTGATAGATTTATAGATTTTCCTACAACTGAGGATAAATCACGATTCAGATTTAGTAGCAATTTGATTTTCAATGGATTTAGTAAGATACTTCCAGCTATTGATAGTAACTCTCCTAAATATGAGCTTACAGGGGGGCTTGTTTCTATTGAAGGAGAAAAAATATATTTTGTTGGAACAGATACCAAACGGCTATCAGTTGTCGAGGAAAAGATAGAGGGAAATCTTGAAGATATAGAGATGATATTACCTCGTCAGGCGATGATAGAGATTCCGAAACTGTTCAGCGGAGATATAGAATTTATTTACAACGATGAATTTCTAATTGTCGAAACCTCATCACTCTTCTTTTTCACAAGACTGATTAGCGGAAATTATCCAAATTGGAAAAGAATTCTCCCAGAAACATATACATACCAATTGGAATTTGGAAAAGATGAATTTTTAGAAAATCTGAAAATCGCTTCTGTTGTAGTTCCTGAGTTGAAAATATCTATCCTAAAAGAGGGGATAAAATTTGAGACCCTTGAAGAACCTGGACTAAATAGCAAAGGTGAAACATTCTTAGATATGGATATTTTGGTTCAAGAGCCTCTAATCTTTGGTGTAAATAGTAGGTTTATTCGAGAGAGCTTAGGAGTTATAGATGGTGATAGCTTCTTTTTTGGATTCAATAGTCCAAATTTACCTATATCTATTTGGAGTGAGAACTACCAAACTATCATTATGCCTATTCGTTTAGAGGACGATGATTGAAAAAAGTTACCATAATTGGAAATGGCAATATCGCTTTTGCCATCGCAAAGGGTCTTATTAAAAGTGGCTACCAATTAGAAATTGCAGGGCGAACTTTGGAAAAATTGGAGGAGTTCGAAAATAGATTAGGACACCCAATCACCAAAGTTCCAAATTACCTCATAACTGGATTTGATATTTCCGGAAAAGATGTAATTTTGGCATTTAAACCTCACAACCTATCCACCTCATCGAAATCCCTTCAAGGTAGAGCAAATACCCTTTTTTCAGTTCTCGCTGGAACCACTTTGGAGAGTTTGCAAAACCATATTGAAGCAGAGAGATATATTAGAGCTATGCCAAATGTTTCAGCAATCTACCAAAGTTCTATTACATCTCTTACAGGAGATAGAGAGGCGAAAGAGAAGGCAGAAGAGATATTTTCAAAGATTGGACAAACTATCTGGTTGGAGAGTGAAGATGAGGTAGATATTGCAACAGCTATTGGTGGAAGTGGTCCCGCTTTTCTCTCTCTCATAGCAGAAGCTCTAACAGATGGGGGGGTAAAGGCTGGACTTAAAAGGGGAGATGCTGAAAAGTTGGTAGCTGGACTATTCCAGAGTTTCGCCCCTCTTATTGAAAGTGAAAAACCATCTCTAATTAAAGATAGAGTAATGAGTCCAAAAGGGACAACAGCCTACGGATATGCAACCCTTGAAGAGAAAGGGGTTAGAGGAGCAGTAATTCAAGCTATTGAAAATAGCTATCATCGAGCAATAGAGCTTGGAAAAAAGTAAATCTATTCTTACCGCTTTTCTCTTCTCCTCTTTTATCTACTTTGAGGAGTTGGGGTGGCACTCTCCAATTTTGGAAACCATTTTTGGAATTGGGGCTATCTATTTTGTTCTCACCCTTTCCAGATTGGAATTGGCTCTATCTGGTTTTTTGGTAGGTCTTTTGTGGTTTTTCTGGATAGGGTTCTCTATGCAATATTACGGATTTCCCTATTTGATACCTGTTGTAGTTCTCTTTTTTGGGATTGTCTATGGAATCCATTTCTATATTTTGGGATATTGGGAAAATATCTGGATTCGAGCTATCCTACTGATTTTGGTCAATCTCTTTGAGCCTTTCGGTTTCAACTGGTTCAAGCCTCAAATTATTTTTATCAATAGCTATTTTGGAACTTCTCTATTGGATTTTGGGCTGATTGTTACAGGGGTAGCTTTCGCTATTTTTGTGCAGTCGGAAAAAAGGTGGTTGATGCCTATCGCTCTGCTCTTCTTCTATCCTGCAATAGCCTATCCTCTCGATGAGGTTGAAAGTCCAAATATCAAAATAAAGGTTGTGGAAACCTATGTAAAACAGGGCGAAAAATGGAAATTGGAAAATCAGAACGATATAGTCCAAATGAATTTTAGAGAGATTGAAAAGGCTATCAAAGAGGGCTATGATATGGTGGTGTTGCCTGAAAGCACTTTCCCTCTATTTCTAAATGAGAGGATAGATATTCTTTCTAAACTTTTGGAACTTAGTTCAGAAATTACTATCTGGACAGGGGGGCTACTCAAAGAGGGAAACAGATATTACAACTCTACCTATCTATTTCGTAATGGAAAATTTCAGATAGCTAAAAAAGTGATATTGGTTCCGTTTGGAGAGTATATTCCGTTACCAGATTTTCTGGCGAAGTGGATAAATAGGATATTTTTCAAAGGAGTTCAAGACTTCACCCCCGCAACCAAGCCGACCGATTTTCAGATAGGTAGTGAGAAATTTAGGAGTGCAATCTGTTACGAAGCCACTTCGGAAAAGATGTATATCGATAGTCCAAAGTTCATTGTAGCTATTAGTAATAATGGTTGGTTTCTCCCCTCCATTGAACCCTCTTTACAGAGGTTACTAATCCAACACTATGCAAATATCTACCGAGTAACTATTTTTCATAGTGCCAATATGAGGGGTAGTGGGGTAGTTCGTCCTGCGAAAATTAGTAACAGCCTGATTTGGATATAATGGTGAAAAAATTTGGGAGTTATCGGGTGTTAGATATTAGTCCTATACTTCTATTATCTACCCTTGTGGTATTTATCTGTCTAATTCGATATTTGAATAGAAATCTATATCAGCCTATGTTGGAATATATGGAAAATAGGGATAGTATGGTTCAGAGCGATATTGATACTATCTCTAAAAACCATTCCGATGCTGAAAAGTTTCACCAAGAGGCAAATGATGTTTTAGTCCAAGCCAGAGAAGAGGCTACCTCCATTCGAGAGGCTGTAATTGCAGAAGTTAAAGAGGCGATTAGTGCAGAACTAGAAGCAAAACGAGAAGAACTAGCTAAGAGTTATCAGCAGTTTGAGAAAGAGTTAGAGAGTGAAAGAGTTTCGCTAAAAAATAGACTTTTAGCCGATTCAGATTCAATTGCCCAAGCTCTAAAAGAGAGACTTACTTCTATCTAAAAGGAAAATATATGAATAGATACATGTATATATTGTTTTTACTTTCTGTTCCCCTCTTAGCTTCTGAACATAGTGGAGAGACCGATATAGTGGCTAGAACTTTCAATTTTGTGATTTTTGTAGCTATCCTCTACTATCTTGTAGCTGAACCAATCAAGAAGTTTCTATCAGATAGAAAAAATGGTATTGAGGAACAGTTCAATAGAAATAGAATAGAGTTGGAAAAGTCCAAAGCTGAACGAGATAGAGCTGAGGAAAATCTGAAATTTGCTAAACGAAAAGCAGGAATGATAGTGGCTGATGCTCGTAAGGAGGCTCAACTCATAAAAGAGAAGTTAGAAGAGAGTTTAAAACACGATATAGAGGTGTTGGAGCAACAAAATAGAGATAAGATGGAGATAGAAGAGAGCAAGATGGTTAAAGCGGTTGTCGATGAGGTTATTCGTGATATTGTCTCAAAAAGCGATATTGGACTTGATGCCGATACCCTCACTAAAACCCTAATTAAAAAGGTTTCATAAATGAGTTTGGTATCTAAGCGGTATGCAAAAGCTCTTATAGAGAGTTTCGATAAAGATGAGTTAGTAGAAGTTCAGAAATTCCTATCTTCTATCGCTTCCAATTTTGAGGATAGAAAATTACGAATGGTTCTAACCTCCAACTTACTACCAAAAGAGGAAAAAGAGAAACTGCTATTGGGTTCTATCTCCAATCCGAAATTACAGAATTTCATAAGATTGCTAATCCACAAAGGTAGGATTTCAGAAATTCCAGCTATTGCTGAGGATATTCGAAAAGAGCTATTGGCTCATAGTGATAAGTTCGAAGGAAAGATTTACACCTCATCTAATATCTCTATCGATGAATTGAAGTCTATCGCTGATGGACTAAGTAAAAAACTTGGTAAAAATATAGTTTTAGTCCATTCCAAAAGTGATAGCGATGAGGTGAAGATTGTAATTGAAGATTTGAATATTGAAATATCCCTTTCAAAAGAGAAGATAGAGAGGGATATAGTTCAATATATTCTAAAAGCGATATAAACCTATATTTTTGAAAGGAGTTCATGTGGCAAAAATTCAAGCTGATGAAATTACCTCTCTTATAAAAGAGAGAATAGCCAATTTTGAATTAGATGTAGATATTAACGAGACGGGGAAAGTTATCTCCCTAGCCGATGGTATAGCAAAGGTCTATGGCTTAACAAATGTTATGGCCGGTGAAATGGTGGAGTTTGAAGATGGCACTAAGGGAATGGCTCTCAACTTAGAAGAGGATTCCGTAGGTGTCGTAGTTCTGGGAACTGGTGAAAGTCTTCGAGAGGGTTCAAGTGTCAAGAGATTGAATAGACTTCTAAAAGTTCCAACAGGAGAAGCCCTATTAGGTAGAGTTGTAAATGCTCTTGGTGAGCCTATCGATGGAAAAGGGGCAATTGAAGCTACTGAATATAGATTTGTTGAAGAGAAAGCCCCGGGAATTATGGCGAGAAAATCTGTTCATGAACCACTCGCAACAGGAATTAAAGCTATTGATGCACTTGTTCCAATTGGTAGAGGACAGAGAGAGCTAATTATTGGAGACAGACAAACTGGAAAAACAACAGTAGCTATTGATACCATCATCAACCAAAAAGGGAACGGTGTAAAGTGTATCTATGTAGCTGTTGGTCAAAAAAGGTCATCTATCGCACAAGTTGTTAGAAGACTTGAAGAGGCGGGAGCTATGGAATATACCATTATCGTATCTGCTTCTGCTTCTGACCCAGCAGCTCTCCAATTCCTAGCACCTTATGCAGGTGTAACTATGGGAGAATATTTCAGAGATAATGGACAACATGCTCTAATTGTATATGATGACCTATCAAAACATGCAGTAGCATATAGAGAGATGTCTCTAATTTTGAGAAGACCACCAGGTAGAGAAGCTTTCCCGGGTGATGTATTTTATCTACACTCTCGACTATTGGAGAGAGCAGCTAAATTGAGTGATGAGAAGGGGGCTGGTTCTCTAACAGCACTTCCAATTATTGAAACTCAGGCAGGAGATGTTGCTGCATACATTCCAACTAATGTTATCTCTATTACAGATGGACAGATATTCCTAGAAACTGACCTATTCAATGCAGGTATTAGACCAGCTATTAATGTTGGTATCTCTGTATCGAGAGTTGGAGGAGCTGCCCAAATCAAAGCTACAAAACAGGTAGCAGGAACATTACGATTGGATTTGGCTCAATATAGAGAACTTCAAGCATTTGCCCAATTTGCCTCAGATTTAGATGAAGCGAGTAGAAAGCAGTTAGAGAGAGGGCAGAGAATGGTAGAAGTTCTGAAACAACCTCCATATTCTCCACTTTCAGCTGAGCAACAAGTATTGATAATTCAAGCTGGAAACTTGGGATACCTCGACAAAATACCAGCTTCCAAAGTTAGAGAGTATGAAGAGAAGCTATATCCATTTGTTGAAGCCAAATATCCTCAAATTTTTGAGAATATCCGAAATGAGAAAAAGATTAGCGATGAGACAGCTGGACTAATTCAACAGGCTCTTGATGAATTTGGAGAGAGTTTCACCGCCTAATTTTTAAGGGATAGCATATGGCAAACTTGAAAGAGATTCAGAGAAAAATAAAGAGTGTTTCAAACACTCAAAAAACAACCCGTGCTATGAAGCTTGTATCAACTGCTAAGCTCCGTCGGGCAGAGGAGTTAGCTCGGCGGTCGCGACTATATGCAGACAAGTTGAATGAAGTCCTATCCAAAATAGCAAGGGGGATTGCTAATAGCAAAAATGGAGAGATTGAAAGTCTCTACTTTGATACAGAACGAGAAGTAAAACGGGTAGCAATAGTTTTCGTTACAGCTGATAAAGGACTTTGTGGAGCTTTCAACCACCGAACCATAAAAGAGGTAAATCGACTGGTAAAAGAGTTCCAAAGTCAGGATATAGAAGTAGATTTACATGCAATAGGTAAAAAGGGGATTGAATATTTCAAATTCAATAGAGTGGAATTGGCAAATAGTGAAACTGGATTAAGTTCAGCCCCCGACTATGAAAAGGCTTCTAAACTAATATCCAAAGTGGTAGATGATTTCGCAAATGGTCGAGTTGATAAGGTTTTTCTTATTCACAATGGATATAAGAATATGATAACTCAGGAGTTGAAAACTCAACAACTTCTGCCGGTTGATGGTTCGAAACTGGGAGCATCTAACGATAGTTCCCAATTCGAAATTGAGGCATACGATGAAGAAGTTGTATTGGAAGCTGTTCTAAAAAAATATTTAGAATATAGTATCTATTACTCTTTAATTGATTCTCTTGCTGCTGAGCATTCAGCCAGAATGCAGGCTATGGATGCAGCAACCAATAATGCAAAAGAGATGGTTCGCAATCTCAAATTGCAATTCAATAAAGCTAGACAAGAAGCTATTACCACTGAGCTTGTTGAGATAATCAGTGGTGTAGAATCTATGAAATAGGAAAGGTGGAAATGAGTGAGAATATGATTGGTAAAGTTGTCCAAGTAATTGGACCAGTTGTAGATGTGGAATTTAATAACTACCTTCCAGCAATTAATGATGCTTTGGAGGTTAGTTATAAAGTTGAAGGAAGAGATGCCAAACTGGTATTAGAGGTAGCAGCTCATATTGGAGACAATAGAGTTCGAACTATTGCTATGGATTTGACCGAGGGACTTTCTCGCGGTTTAGATGTAGTAGCTACCGGTGCTCCTATATCCGTTCCTGTTGGAGAAGAGGTATTAGGTCGTATCTTCAATGTTATTGGTGAGACAATCGACGACGGCGAACCTCTACAAGCTAAACAGAAGTGGCCTATCCATCGAGATGCTCCAAAATTGGTTGACCAATCTACTACAACTGAAATGTTTGAAACAGGAATTAAAGTAGTAGATTTGCTTGCTCCTTATGCAAAAGGTGGAAAAGTTGGACTATTTGGAGGTGCCGGAGTTGGTAAGACAGTTATCATCATGGAACTTATCCACAATGTGGCATATAAACACTCTGGATACTCTGTATTTGCAGGGGTTGGAGAGAGAACAAGAGAAGGAAACGACCTCTATCACGAGATGAAAGAATCCAATGTTTTGGATAAGGTTGCCCTTTGCTATGGTCAGATGAATGAGCCTCCGGGAGCAAGAAATAGAATCGCTATGACAGGTCTTACAATGGCTGAATATTTCAGAGATGAGATGGGGCTAGATGTTTTGATGTTTATTGATAATATTTTCCGATTTGCTCAATCTGGTTCTGAAATGTCAGCACTTCTTGGGCGAATTCCTTCGGCTGTTGGATACCAACCAACTTTGGCAAGAGAGATGGGGGCTTTACAAGAGAGAATTACATCAACTAAGAAGGGTTCAATTACATCTGTTCAGGCTGTCTATGTTCCTGCTGACGACTTGACAGACCCAGCTCCTGCCTCTGTATTTGCCCACCTCGATGCTACAACTGTTTTGAACAGAAAAATTGCAGAGAAGGGGATTTATCCAGCGGTTGACCCACTCGATTCAACTTCACGACTTCTAGACCCAGCCATTATTGGAGAAGAGCATTACAATGTGGCGAGAGGGGTTCAACAGGTGTTGCAAAAATATAAAGACCTTCAAGATATTATCGCTATTCTCGGTATGGATGAGCTTTCAGAAGAGGACAAAGCGACAGTTGAGAGAGCCAGAAAGATAGAGAAATTCCTATCTCAGCCGTTCTTTGTTGCAGAGGTCTTTACAGGAGCCCCTGGAAAATATGTATCCCTTGAAGACACTATCGCAGGATTTAAAGGTATCTTAGAGGGTAAATATGACCATCTACCAGAAAATGCTTTCTATATGGTAGGTGATATAAATGAGGCGATAGCAAAGGCTGAAAAACTTCAAGGTAAATAGCAAAATGGAAAGTTTGAAATTAGAACTCATCACACCAGATGGGCGAATATTTTGTGGAGATGTAAAAGAGGTATTGCTACCGGGTGAAGAGGGAGAATTTGGGGTTCTCCCCCAACATGCCTCCCTTTTTACTCTATTGAGTGGTGGAATTATCGAATTTACCAAACTTGACGGTAGTATTGAAAATGTGGTAATCAACGGAGGCAATGTTACTGTTGAGGATAATAGAGTTATTGCCCTTGTAAATGGAGCAGTTGTCCTACCTGAACATCAAAATGGAGATACAGCAAAGGCATTAGAAGAGGTGCAGAAGCTATTAGAAAAGGTTTCTAACAATGGAACCATTCTAGCCTCTGTCCAATCCAAATTGGGTTAGAGGTAGTTTCTCGCCGTGTTTGATATGCTTCTCAACTTCTTTGCAGAGAGTAGCCCTGTAACTATCTTTGTTATGGGGCTTTTGAGTATCTACTTTATATCCATAAATTGGATATTTATCATGAGGTATTTTACCCTCCGCCACCTCATCGATAGCGAGGATATGGCTTTTCAGTCAATAATAAATAACAATGAAAGAGTTTCCCAATACTCATTTATCTACCAATATATCAACTTTTTCAAGCAACAAAATGAAGATGTAATTAGTGAGAATATCCTGAAATTGATAAAGTCCAATATCAAAAAAGAGGCAAGTAAGGGGCTGAACTTCCTAAGTATTGTCGCCTCAACATCTCCATTTATAGGGCTATTTGGAACTGTGGTATCTATCTTAGAGACTTTCGCAACTCTTGGAGATGCAGAGCTAGGAGCAATTTCAGTAATAGCCCAAGGTGTTTCAGAAGCACTGATAGCCACAGCGGTTGGAATTTTTGTAGCCACATTTGCATATAGCTACCACCAAATCCTCAAAAGAAAAGTATATGAGTTGGTCGAAATTGTATCTATGGAAAACGAGGTAATAATATTCAATAATGGCAAAGAGTGGAAAAAGAAAGAGAGAGAGATAGAGGAGGGGGAATATGTGTGATGAAGAGTTTGGAGAAGAGGCACCAACTCTAAATATTACCCCTCTTGTAGATGTTATGTTAGTGCTACTCTCAATTTTGATGGTTACAGCTCCGACGATGGTCTATGAGGAGATGGTGCAACTACCACAAGGTTCAAAAGAGAAACCGATAGAAAAAGCTTACAAAATAGAGATTCGAGTTACAAAGAATAGAGAGATATATATTCAAAACCAAAAATATAGTTTCGATACATTTTCAGATGACTTTATCCTATTTGCCGAACATATATCAAAAGATACAGCGGTGATAATTACTGCTGACGAACGGATACTATATAAAGATGTGATGGCTATCTTGAAAAGTGTAAAGATGGCAGGATTTAAAAAGGTCTCCCTATCAACCAATGGATAATCTTCAAGATGAAAAACTCTTCTATCTTAGTGGTCTCTTTTCTGTAAGCTTTTTCCTAATACTCCTCTTTTCTGCCCTCTACTACGGATATACTCGTGATAAAGTTATCAAAATCAAGACCGAAAAGAGTTCAGGAATTGAGATAGTTCTCTATGAGGCTCCAAAAGAGAAGAAGAGAGCAAAGAAAGCAGATACAACACAATCCAAACCTAAACCTAAACCGAAAATAGCTCCTCCAAAACCTCCAAAAAAACATATAGAAAAATCTCAATCTCAAAACGAAGAGAAACAACCCCCTAAACCTGCTACTCCACCACCGCCACCTCTACCGCCAAAAGAGACCCCCAAAGCTCCATCTTTTGACTCTCTCTTTTCCAATATAGATACTTCCAAGTTGGATAAGCCAAAAGAGGAAGAGCAGAAACCATTAGTTTCAGAAGAGACCATAAAAAGATTACGAGAAGAAATTCAAGAAATAGAAGCCCCTATTATTAGAAAAGATGACAATTTCTCCATCGATGATTATCGACTCCAAAGAGAGTTCAAAATCTCTCACACCCAACCTATTTCACTCGAATACAAGGAATTAGAGATTACCAGCTCATCACTTGAAGATAGCGATAGTGGGATATACGATGAGGTATTTGCTACTATCCAAAAGTTTTTGTATAAAAATTGGCAACCATCGCCATTAGTAGCAGGAAATAGTGCATATGTTCGGATAATCCTTTCCCAAGATGGAACTATTCAATATTGCAAAATTACAACAGCAGGTAAAAATCCAGAATTCAATTTAGAATTAAAAGAGTATCTGAAATCTCTCATTGGTCAAAAGATAGAGATAGATTTAGATGAAGCTATGTCGTTTGAAGTGAAATTTAGAGCGAAAAAGTAGATATGGTAAAATTTGGAAAAATCATAAGGAGTGATAATGTTCGGTTTTGGTAAGAAAGAGATAGAGCTAACCCCACTTGTAGCTCTT
>DTUW01000171.1 GCA_012963895.1 Campylobacterales bacterium
CTGTGAAAGGGGCATCTGGCTTTGAAACTTTTGCCAGATTTGCGAATATCGATATAGTGCGAAACCACATCGACTATATCGATACTCTCTTTAAGAAGGGATAAGGAGCTTCTATCAATCAGAGACTCTATTCCTCACTACTACTTTCGCTATCTTCCTTCTCCTGTTCTTCTGCTTGTTGAGCTTTCTCTTTTGCTCGTTTCTCTTTCTCCCGAGCCACTCTGTCGGCTTTCATCTGTTCTTTCTGTTTTGCCAATTTTTCCTGTTCATCTTCATGAGCCTCTTCTAAAAGTTTATCCAAGAGTGTGAAAATTTGGTCGCTGGCATGTTCTGCATTTCTGAAACATTGAATTATCTCTTTTCTCTCCTCGTCAGTTAGCTCTTCTCCACGAGTTTGAGCATTTTTCAAAATTTCTATTGCTTGAAGGATTTCATCATGGACAGCTTTATGAGGGCTTAGCAACATTTTGAAAGCCTCTTCCTCTCCAAATCGAATTTGACCATCTCCACTATACCATTTACCCAATCTACAACTCATATGGTCATCAAAGTGGTTATGGGTATTTCCTTCAACGATACTATCAAAGGCTGCCCGTTTAAATAGTAAATGGTCAATTTTTGAAAGTATTACAAATACCTGATTCTCCATCTTGGTAGTTTTAGCCATAATACTTCTGGTTTTAGTATCAAATATATTTAATTGTCGTTTGAATTTGGAAATCTCAACTGATGAGAATTCAGCAATCTGAGTCATTTTCGCTGATGTCTCTTGAATTCTACTAGTTTCTTGTTGGAGTGTCTGAATAGATATAGAAATCTCTTGGGTAGCTTTCTGAGTTTTTTCTGCAAGTTTTCGAACCTCATCGGCAACAACGGCAAAACCTCGACCGTGTTCTCCGGCTCTTGCTGCTTCAACTGCTGCATTTAGAGCTAATAGGTTTGTTTGTTCGGCTACATCTTTGATAAGTTTTACAACAGCATCAATATCAACAGCTTTCTGAACTAAGCTATCTACTGTATTGTCATTCTCTTGAATAAGACCAATAAGCTCTTCAAGGTCATTGGATATTTTTTCAACTATCTCCATATTAGATGCCGAACCGTCAGCCATACTTTTGGATTCTGCTCCAAGTTGAAAAATTTCATTAGTAGTATCAGCAAGTTGGGATTGAATAGTGGTGAAGTTGTCTATAAATTTGTGTCCTCCACTGCTTACATTTCCGAGCTGAGTAATGAACTTGTTCTCTTGCTCATCTTGATATTCCCGAGCCATCGCATTTACAGATTTATTGATAAATTCTCCCGAACGAGCCAAAGCACTATTTAACCCCATAATTTGGACTTTTCTAAAAAATATCTGTTTCCCCGCATAATCTACTGCTGTATTTATTTCTCTAATAAAACTCTCTATTTGGTCTAAAAAGTTATTCACATCCCAAGCCAACTCACCCAGAGGACCAGGAATTTTCTTATTTGTATCTCTAACTTCGAAATTACCTCTAACAGCTTCTTTGAGAACATGAGAGGTGTGTTGAATAATTTCCTGTTCTTTTTGGATGGAAAAAAATCCAAAAACTGCAACTAAGATATTTAGAAAATTGAAGGTCAAAGCAAGAGGATTAAACCCCTGCTCTAAATATAGGGTAATAGCCCCTGCGGTAACTATTACTATATGTAAATAATTTATTTTAGCCGTGTTGGAGGCGGTAGATAAATTCATCATATTTCACTCCTTTCGATTCTAAGATTGAATTTAGAACTTTTTCGCTCTCTTTAATTCCTCCTACTATTTCATGTTGTCGTAGAGTTTCGTAGAGAGGTTGTATCTCTTTTAATCCTTTTCTACTTGGTCGCCTTCGAGTTGAGTGATAGCCGATAATTTTATTTTTAGCATCAAACGATGGGGTTACATTTGCATAGACCCAGTAGAAGCTCCCATCTTTTGAAAGATTGACAACATAGGCATTTATTTCCCTACCATTTTTTATCTCATTCCATAACATCTTGAAAATAATACGAGGCATTTTAGGGTGGCGAGTAATATTGTGAGGCTGTCCCAATAGTTCATCTTGGGTATATCCCGATATTTTCACAAAATGGGAATTTGCATAGGTGATAATTCCTTTCGTATCGGTTTTAGACACCAAAATATCACCTTGACTGAAATGTCTTTCAGTATCGTTTGGTCGCGGTCTTCTCTTTTTCTGTTGAAACATTCCAAAAAAGTTACCCATCTAAATCCTTTTTTATAATAAATTTATAGGGCATTGTATTGGAGGCGATATATCAATTCATCATAACTCAACTTTTTAGATTCCAACAACCCTACTAGAAGTTTTAGACTTTCGTGAGTTCCTCCAACAGCCTCAGCCTTTTTCAGTTGGTGATAGAACGGCTCTATTATTTGCAATCCCAACGGATTTGGTTTTCTTCTAACTGAATAGTATCCAATAATATTGCCGTCTTTATCAAATGATGGGGTTACATTGGCAAATACCCAGTAATAGCTTCCATCTTTTGAAAGGTTTTTCACATATGCATTTATCTCTTTTCCTTGTGTTATAGTGTCCCAAAGTGCTTGAAATATCAATTTAGGCATATCAGGATGTCTAATAATATTGTGAGGTTGATGTAAAAATTCATCTTGAGTAAATCCAGCCATTTTGCTAAATAGTTGATTTCCATATGTAATATTCCCTCTCGTATCTGTTTTGGAGACTATTATTTCATCACTTGGAAAAACTTTTTCAACATCTGTTGGACGAGGTTTCCAAATTTTGACATCACTGCTAACAGGTGGAGAGTGTTTCACCATAGGTGTATCGCTTTTTCGCTGTCTCTCTTTTCGCTCTTCTTCTATTCTTCTTCTTTCTTCTTCCTCTTCTCGCTGTGCTTTTTTTAGGTTTTCCTTTTCTTCTTCCTTTCTCCTCTTCAAAAACTTCAACCAGTTCATATCTGTTCCTTGAATTTGATAATATCTTACCCTGTTATTGTAACTTATCTAAATATCTTTGGAGATATTCCCAACCTGAATAGAGAGTTAGCAAGACTGAAAGCCATAATATTTCATTACCAAAAGGCCATTCCATAATTAGGAAACCGATAGCTACCATCTGGATAACAGTTTTCACTTTGCCACTCCAAGAGGCAGAAACTATATCAATCCCCTTAGAGAGAGCATCTATTCTAAGTCCTGAAATGAAAAGCTCTCTAACGAGAATAATATAGATAGCCCATACAGATACCATGTCAGAAATTAGCAACCCCAGAAATGCCCCTATTGTGAGCATCTTATCAGCGAGTGGGTCGAGAATTTCCCCTATCCGACTTCGCAAATTCCATTCACGGGCAATATATCCATCAAAAAAATCTGTTACAGATGCTATTACAAAAATTAGACCTGCAAAATAGGCTATCCAACTCTCATGAAATCCATTGGAGATAAAATATTCTCTATTTGTCAAAATCCACACCATAATAGGTGCCAACAAAATCCTAAATGTTGTTAGTATATTTGGTAAATTCATTTTCTCTCTTTCCAAGATATTGAACCGCATAGCTACATAGGTGCAACCCAAAAGCCCCTGTAACTCCCACAAAACTACCCCCCTTCTCTCCTTCCCTTAAACCGGGACTAAATACCACTCGGTAATCTTTATCAAATCCCGTTTTTCTTAATCTATTTCTTACAACTCTTGCGAGGGGGTCATCTTTTGTTTTCCAGATAGAGGAAATTTCAATTTTTGCAGGAGTAACCAGATTTGCCGAACCCATAGAGCTGATTAGTTTGTAATAGACTTTATGAGCTAGTGCC
>DTUW01000172.1 GCA_012963895.1 Campylobacterales bacterium
TATATGTTGTATAACAACAAGCTATATTTTTCAATTGTTCAAACCGAGTCTTTAAATGTGTATATAAATGGTGAAGATGGTCGTATAGATTGGCCTCCTGTCCCTCTATATCGTGAAGATGGAACTCAAAACCGCTCAAATGTTTCGGCTGTAACTGCTCTCGATAGAAACATGGTGGTAATAGCAGATTGCTATACCGAACCAAATTATGACTTTTCAGGAACTAAGAAATTTGATGAGATGAATAACTATCGAACAAAATCGATGATAGTAGTTCCCCTCAAAAGTTTCGAAGGTGAAATAGTTGGGGTTTTACAACTTATAAATAAGATAGATAAAGAGACAGGAGAAATTACAGAATTTACAGAGTTTGACCAAGAAGGTGCTAAGGCTCTTGCATCACAAGCAACTGTATCCATTCTCAATGCTAGATACCTTCAAGAACTTGAAAAATTCTTAGATGCCTTTATGAAATCTCTTGGAGAGGTCGTAGATGCTAAATCTCCATATACAGGAAACCATGTAAAAAAGGTTGGTAAGTTTGCAAAGATGGTTTATCAAACAATGGGACATAAAAGATATAGAAATGTAGAAGTTGATAGAGACAGCTTACGACTTTTGGAAATAGCTTCATGGTTACACGATGTAGGAAAAATAGCAGTTCCTAATCATGTAATGGATAAAGCAACAAAATTGGAAACTGTTTTTGACAGAATAGATGCTATCGCTGATAGGTTTGAGATTGTAAAAAGAGATATTGAAATTTCCTATCTAAAAGGAGAGATGGCAGAAAATGAATATATTCAAGAGATAGAACAGCTTGATAAAGATTTGCAATTTTTGAGAGAGATAAATTCAGGCGATACCTTTATGAGTGATGATAAATTGGAGAGATTGCAACAGATAGCTAAAAGAAGATATATATTACAGGGGAAAGAGGTTGCTCTATTGCGAGACGATGAGGTATATAACCTCTCAATTAGAAAAGGAACTCTTACCAAAGAGGAGAGAGAGATAATTATGAGCCATGCTGAAATGACTTATAAAATGTTGGAAAAGATACCTTTTCCTAAGAAATTCGAAAAGGCAAAAAATATTGCCTCTAATCACCACGAGAAACTCAATGGCAAGGGATACCCACGAGGCTTAAATAGTGAGCAACTCTCATTGGAGGATAGAATTTTGGCAGTAGCTGATGTTTTTGAAGCCCTCTCATCAGCCGATAGACCATATAAATCACCTAAAAAACTATCAGAAATTTTCAAAATTCTCTCTTTTATGGTGAAAGATGGGGATATAGATGGGGATATTGTTCGGTTCATTTTTGAAAATAAGATATATCTCGATTTTGCAAAAGAGGAGATGCTACCTGAACAGATAGACGAACCTAAACTATATTTCTGAAAATTTGCCGTGTTCCAACCGAAATACCCTATTACACTTTTTAGCCAAATCCATATCGTGGGTAACTAATACTAGTCCGCCCCGTTTCTCTTCTATATACTCAAAGATGGTTTTCATTACTTGATAACTATTGGTATTGTCAAGGTTTCCAGTAGGTTCATCTGCAAATATTATTTTTGGTTGTTTCATCAGAACCCTTGCTATCGAGACCCTCTGCTGTTGTCCGCCTGAAAGTTGGGCAACTTTTTGGTTGAGAACTGAACCTATTCCAAGTCTCTCCAAAATCTCTCTATCCACCTGTTTTCCAGAGATGATAGAAGCCACTTCTATATTTTCCAAAGCGGTAAAACCTCTAAATAGATAGTGAGATTGGAAAATTACCCCTATATCTCTTTTTCTAAATTCCTCTTTTGATTTCCTATCTCTATTTTGGAAATCGACACCAAAATGGGAAACTGAGCCATTTTTAGGAGTAATAAAACCTGCAAGAATATTTAGGAGTGTAGATTTTCCACTACCACTAACCCCAACGATAGCGATAGTTTCTGATGGTTGTAATTGGAGGGAGACCCCCTCAAACAGAGGGGAGCTATATGAGTGTGTAAGCTGTTTGGCTTCTAATAGCAAACTTCTATATACCGGCTTGGGCTGCTACCTCTTCTGCAAAAGATGGAGCCTCTTTTTTCTCAATTCCTTCACCTACTTCAAATCTCACATAACCAACCAATTTGGCATAGGTAGCTCCAACTCTTTTAGCCTCTTTCTCTATCGCCTTTTCAACAGTTAGAGAATCATCTAATACATAGTTTTGGCTGAGTAGTGCCAACTCTTTATCCAAAGTGGTATTGTCTGATATGAATCTTTCAAGTTTCCCTGGAATGATTTTATCCCAAATCTTTTCAGGTTTGCCCTCTGCTTTTAGCTCCTCTTTTATCTTCTCTTTTGCCTCTTCAATCACCTCATCGGTCAATTGTTGTCTAGAAATATATTGAGGAATGTTTTTCAAAGGCTTACCCAATCGGGCTAACTCTTCATTCTCTTTTTTGATAGCCTCAATTCGCCCTTTTATCTCTTCTTCAACGAATTGAGGGGAGAAGTCTTTATATGAAATTACCATTGGTCTCATTGCAGCGGCATGCATAGCTATATCTTTTGCAAGTTTTCGCAACTCTTCTGGTTTATCTGTTTCGAGTGCAATTAGAACTCCAACCCGTCCATTGGAATGGACATATCCATTTACTACATCACTTGAAACCTTCTCAAACCGTCGAGCTACAATTTTTTCACCAATTTTGGCTACAACTTCTGAAAAGTATTCTCCAAATGTAGAGTTTCCATACTCTCCATTTAGAACCTCATCGATATTAGAGAAGTCCGAATTATGGATATATTGAGTTGTCTCTCTAACAAGATTTTGGAATCTCTCATTTTTGGAAACAAAATCAGTTTCAGAATTTATCTCTACAATTGTTCCACTTTTGAAATCATCTGAAACAATAACATCAATCAGCCCTTCGGCAGCTACTCTATCACCTTTCTTAGCAGCCTTTGCTATCCCTTTATCTCTTAGGATAGCTCGGGCTTTCTCCATATCTCCATCAGCCTCAACAAGAGCCTTTTTACAATCCATCATAGGAGCATCGGTAGCTTGTCGAAGCTCCTTCACCATTTGAGCAGTAATTTTCGCCATTACTTCTTTTCCTCGCTTTTTTGAGTCTCTTCAACTACTGGAATATCTTCCGATTTCGATTCCTCAACTACTGGAATCTCTTCCTCTTCTTTTTTCTCTTCTTTGCTCTCCTCTTTCTCCCCTTCTGGAATCTTGACCACTATCTCTCCATCTTGAACCTCTTCCTCTTCTCCTGTTCCCATCTTTCCTTCAATAATAGCTTCTGCTATCTCTTTACAGAAAAGGTTTATAGAACGGATAGCATCATCATTCCCAGGAATAGGATAGTCGATGAGGTCTGGGTCACAGTTAGTATCAAGTGGAGCAATTACAGGAATTCCGAGAGAACGAGCCTCTTGAACGGCAATTTTCTCTTTTACTGCATCGATGACAAATAGCATATCTGGCAACTTTTTCATGTCTTTGATTCCGCCCAAATATGCTAATAGTTTCTCTTTCTTTCTTCTAAGGGTTAAAGCCTCTTTTTTAGTAAGTAGGTTGATTTGCCCACTCTGTTCCATCTGTTCAATTAGGTCAAGTTTCTTGATAGATTTTTTGATAGTGGAGAAGTTTGTAAGCATTCCACCAAGCCATCTATTATTAACATATGGCATACCTGCCTTTTCTGCCCACTCTTGAACAGAGGCTCTCGCCTGTTTCTTAGTTCCAACAAATAGGATAGTTTTTCCCTCAGCTGATGCATCTTTTACGATATTGTAGGTATATTTG
>DTUW01000173.1 GCA_012963895.1 Campylobacterales bacterium
ACTATCTCAACCTCTCAATCTCTCTCAAATGTTTTGAATAGGTTTCTGAAAAGATATGTCTATTTTCCCCTTTCACTTTTACGAAATAGAGATAGTTAGTATCTGCTGGTTCAATAGCTGCCTCAAATGCCTCTCTACTTGGATTGCATATCGCCTCCTTAGGTAATCCTCTAATCTTGTAGGTATTGTAATAGGAGTTATCATTCCTAATCCTATCGGCTGTAATCTTTTGGTGAGAATAGAGACCATAATTTAGAGTTCCGTCCATCTGTAATTTCATGCCCCTATCCAATCTATTGTATATTACAGATGATATTAGTCTCATCTCCTCTTTTGAGCCACTCTCTTTCTCTATAATGGAAGCAATAATTAGATACCTCTTCAACTCTTCAACCCGTTCTATTCCAAACTCTTTCATTCTATTTCTGTGAACCTTTTTACTATATTGGACTATCTTATATAGAAACCTCCTAATATCCCTTTGGCTATTGATTGTATATGTTTCAGGAATTAGAAACCCTTCACGAAATGGAGATATAGAGAGGTAATAGCTATATAGTTCCTCGTAACTCCCTCCAAACTTAGAAGTTAGCATTTTGAGAAAATATGGAGTAGTTTCACCCGGATATAGGGTAATTTTTAATGATGGAGCTTTTGCCTCTGTAATCGCTTTCAGAAACTCTATTCTACTCATGTGTCGATGAGGTAGCTCTATCCAACCAGATTGAGGATTTCCAAAGAGAGATACTATATACCTATCTATCCTGCTCATAGGGATATTTAGCTCATCTTCTATATGTGATAGAATATATTTGATAGAGCCTTTTGGGATATATATCTCTTTCGGTAGTGTAAATTGTTCCGTTAGGTATGGAGTTAAGGAGAGTGATATTACGAAAATTACTCCAACTATTGCAGTTGATATATTCAAAATCCTATTTAGCACTCTATATCTCCTAATAGATATTCTAATTCTCTCTCTTTTTGGAGTTGGGTATCTTCTATATGTCGGTATCGATATATCGAGTATCTTAAAAAAATATCATATCGAAAACAACCGCTGTTTTATTCAGTTAAAAGATAGTATATACCTCGATATAGATACTATATCTATTCCTGTCGAAACCAACTCATCAGAAGAGACCAAAATACCATCTCCCTATCAGATATTAGAATATATAGATATTTTCAAACTTCTATTTGGTGAAATCACTATTCACAATCTCAAAATAGGAGATATTGCTCTCAATCTCCACTATTCCAAAGATAGACTAATTGCGGAAAATAGAGATTACTATTTGGATACCACTATTCTAAATAGTGATAGAACTCTTTTGGTGAGAATAGATAGAGCAGAAACGAAAAAGTTCCACCTATCTACAAATGGTTCTATCCTGTTTAGAGCCGATACAAACTCTACAATATTTGCACTAAACCCCTCGATATATCCAAATTCATACAAAGAAATATCGGGGAAACTGGTTGGAGAGATAGCCAATTTCCAGAATGTAGATATATTTTTCAAATCCCAGAAAATCAGAACTTTATCGGGGCTTTTCGAAATCCTACAACTTGGTCAAGGGGCTTGGACTTGGGGAGTTGATAGGGCTAAATATGACCATATCCAACTTTCAGCTATAACCCATTTTCCAATTTCTCAACCTCATCGAGCTTTGGAAAACTTAGAAGCAATCGGTCATATTTCAAACATCAGCTATATTTTTCAACCTAAGCTATTTCCTGTAAAGTCTGATAGGATAGATTTTCATTTGAAAAATAGCAATCTATATCTATATTCACAACTCCTAAGATATGGAAACTCGAAAGTTATTCCAGAAGTTGAGATAACCGATATATTTTCGAAACTCCACCTATACCTACATGCCAAAGGGGATTTGCAACCTGATGAGGTTCTGCAAAAAACAATCCTCTACTATTCAGGATTGAAAAAAATTCCTCTACAACTACCAGACCATATCCCTACCGACTACTACTACGACATGAAGCTATATGATGATTTTCGAATAAGGTTTTTTGCCGATGTCCATCTACCGAAAGAGCCTACCAAACTCCGTAAAGATATTCAGATATGGAATGGAGAGATAACCTACCTATTTCCTCAAAACTATCTAACTACCAATAGAACTAAGTTCCAATATAGAAATATCACAACTGGGGATATTACGGGGTGGGTAGATTTACCTAATAAGAAGATAGATATTGGTTTGAATATCTCCAAATTGGAAAAGCAAGATATGAATATCTCCATGAAAAGCCCAAGACTTCTAACGAGAGTAGCAGGGGAGTTCAATAGGTCGATAAATATCCAACTATCACCACTCAATATCCAATATCAAAATATTGATATAAATCTATCAGATACCAATATCTCTTACCAAATTCCGAGAAGTAAAATAGCAATAGATTTGGGTATAGACAAGTTTCAATTTAGTGAAATCAATATCTCAAATGAGAGAGTGCCGATATATATCCAACTTGGAGAGGAGAAAAATATATCTATTCCAAAACTTGCAACCTATATTGACATAGGGAAAAAGGTATATATCACTCTTAAAGACCTTGCACTATTCCTAAAATATCTACCGATTTCTAAGAAATATCCAATCTCTCAAACATTTGGAGGAGATATTAGAGTAGAGATAGAGGATAACAATATCTCATATAGTGGCTCTATCAACATAGCCCAAAAGATATTGAAACTTTCCGACAAAGCTATATCCAGTTTCCATATCAATGGTTCAGTGGTTGATGGAAATATAGAGAGTGAAGTAAATAACCATATATTCTTTTCCAAAGATGGCAAGATAGAGATATATATAGATGAGGTCGATTTCAATCTGAGCGGAATAGATGATTTTGTAGTAGAAGAGAACAAAACAGAAGAGGAAAAAAATGGCTCTATCAATATAGACCCTGAAATAGATGTATATATCAAAGATGGAACTATCTATTTAGACGACAACCATAGTTTTCCGTTTGAATATATTTTCGTAAATGGTCGAGGAAAAGATATATATATCAATATTACACCTCATCGCGGAGAGATTGTGGCAAAGGTTACAGGGAAAAAGTATATTGCAAAAGCAACCAATATATCTGGTAGTTTGATTCAGAAAATCAGTAATTTTTACGGAATTAGTGGAGGGGATTTCAATTTGTATATCAAAGGAGAGGGAGAGAATTTGGAGGGGCTTCTCCAACTTAGGAGGTTGAAAATCAAAAACATTGGATTGGTGAATAATATATTAGCTTTTATCAATACCATTCCCGCCCTTATGACCTTTTCGAGACCGGGGTTTAACCATAATGGATTGAGGATAATGGCGGGATATGTAGATTTTGCAAAAGTTGGGGATATTGTGAAGATAGAGAAGTTCGATATTAGAGGAGAGAATATCAATCTATTTGGAGATGGAGTGGTAGATTTGGGCAAGATGAAGTTGGATATAAATCTCAATATCTCGGCGATGAAATACTATGATAGAGTAATAGCAAATATTCCAATAGCTAACTATCTCATTTTAGGAGATGATGGTTCTATCTCAACGATGTTGAAAATTGAGGGGAATATTTCAAATCCCAATATCTCTACCAATATTCCAAACGAGCTAATATCAGCCCCTTCTGAATTTGGTAGAAGAATATACAATTTACCCAATAGACTATTGCAATTCTTCAAGTCTCTCAATATTATAGATGAAGAGGATAGAGAGAGTGTTAGAGAGTTTTTCAA
>DTUW01000174.1 GCA_012963895.1 Campylobacterales bacterium
ATTGCAAAAAGTAACAGTATGGAAAGTGGCAATTGTATTTGAAGAAGACACTATTAGCAAAAATGATTTTGTAATAGATACTCTTGATTTCAAAATAAAACTAATAGATTATGAGGAGCTTAATGACCCATCTTAAACAGCTTGAATCAGAATCGATATATATTATCCGCGAAGTTGTAGCTGAATTTCAAAATCCAGCTATGTTATATAGTATTGGAAAAGATAGCTCAGTTCTCCTTCACCTAATCCAAAAAGCCTTTTACCCTGCTACCCCTCCATTTCCTCTTGTCCATGTAGATACAAAGTGGAAATTTAGAGAGATGATAGAGTTTCGCGATAGAAGGGCGAAAGAGGTTGGAATGGAGCTGATTGTCTATTCCAATCCAAAAGGTGAAGAGATGGATATTTCACCTTTTAAACACGGTTCAGAAGTCCATACCGATATTATGAAGACCCAAGCATTAAAGCAGATGTTGGATAAATATAGGTTTGATGCTGTATTTGGTGGAGCAAGAAGAGACGAGGAGAAATCACGAGCAAAAGAGAGGATATACTCATTTAGAGATAAATATCATCGGTGGGATCCAAAAAATCAACGACCTGAATTGTGGAATATCTACAATGGACGACACAATGAAGGGGAATCTATTAGAGTTTTTCCCCTCTCCAACTGGACAGAACTAGATATTTGGCAATATATCCATTTAGAAAATATCCCTATCCCATCTCTCTATTTTGCAAAAAAACGGCTTGTTACAGAGTATAGAGGAACTAAGATATTGGTTGATGATGATAGAGTTCCTGAGGAGTTGGCAAAAAAGGCAAAATATGAGATGGTGAGGTTTAGAACTCTTGGTTGCTATCCTCTAACAGGAGCGATAAATTCCACAGCTTCAACAGTTCCAGAAATCATCGATGAGCTTTTAGCTACCCGAACAAGTGAGCGGGGCGGTCGTCTGATAGATAGTGATAAAAATGCTTCAATGGAGAAGAAGAAGCAGGAGGGCTATTTTTGAAAAATGAGATGTTGAAATTTATCACCTGTGGCAGTGTCGATGATGGTAAATCTACCCTAATTGGACGATTGCTATTTGATTCCAAAACTTTATTAGAAGACCAATTACAAAAGTTGAAAGAAGAGAGCAAAGATAGTGAAAATCTGGAATTTGCTCTACTTGTTGATGGATTGCAGAGTGAGAGGGAGCAAGGGATTACTATCGATGTGGCATACCGTTTTTTCTCAACAGATGAGAGAAAATTCATCATAATAGACACTCCCGGACACGAACAATATACCAGAAATATGGTAACTGGTGCATCTAATGCAGATGTGGCAGTGCTTCTAATTGATGCCAGAAAAGGGGTATTGCCTCAAACTAAACGACACTCCTATATAGTCTCCCTTTTAGGAATTAGAGATATTGTATTAGCTATCAATAAAATGGATTTAGTGGAGTTTTCAGAAGAGAGATATTTAGAGATTTGTAAAGAGTATAGGGATAGTGTCGTTCCACAACTCCCAAACCGTGCCAATTTTCATTTTGTTCCTGTCTCAGCTTTGAAAGGAGACAATATTATCCATAAATCCAAAAATATGGAGTGGTATCAGGGAAAAACTTTAATAGAGCTTCTCAACGATTTAGAACCCTTCCAAAATAGTAACTCTGAATTTGTTTTTCCTGTCCAATATGTCAATCGACCTCATCAAGATTTTAGAGGATTTTGTGGAACTGTTGCAGGGGGAAATATAGAAGTTGGGGATAGTATAGTAGTTCTGCCATCTAAGATAGAGAGCAAAGTAAAATCTATTATTTACGACAATAGAGAAGTCGATTCCGCTTCTACTCAAATGGCTATTACCCTAACTCTAACCGATGAGGTGGATATTAGTCGAGGAGATGTAATTACAAAGCCTAACCATTCGTTACATATTTCAAACTCTTTTAAAGCCGATATAGTTTGGTTGAATGAAAATGGTCTAAGGCCAGAAGAGGAATATATCATCAAAATATACTCCAAAACGGCAAACTGCAAAATATCGGTAGATTACGGAATAGATATTCATACTTTCCAAAAAGTAGAACAAGGGGGATTGGAACTCAACGACATAGCCCGATGCACTTTGGAGATAGATAGAGATTTGGTATTAGATGAATATGAGAAAAATAGAACCTTAGGGAGCTTTATTCTAATAGACAAATATACAAACGGAACAGTTGGGGCTGGAATGGTACGGGAAATTTTGGAAAAGAGAAGACCAAAACGGAAATATACTCAACAAGATATTGAGCTAAATAGATTTATTCGCAAGTTTTATCCTGAATGGAATTGCAAAAATATAGAAGAAGATGTATAGAGAGACCAATATCCGCTCGATTGTCAAAGGGGTAACTTGGCGGATTGTAGCCACATCAACGACAATTGGTATTGTATATATCTTTTTCGGCAGATTGGATTTGGCAATAGCTACTGGACTAATTGAAACTATTCTCAAAATAGCTCTATATTGGGGACATGAGCGGGTTTGGTTCAAAATTCGTTGGGGTAGGAAAAAGATAGAACCTTTCAATATCTGGCTAACAGGCTTACCCCTTTCAGGAAAAACGACTATTGGAGATAGAGTATTTGAAGAGTTGCAAAAATTGGATATTCCAATAGAACGGATAGACTCCAAAGATATTAGAGAGATAATTCCAGATATAGGATATTCAAGAGAAGAGAGAAATAGACACCTAAAACGGGTTGGGCATCTAATTCAAACTCTCCAAAAAAATTCTATTTCTACTGTTGCCTCTTTCGTTTCACCATATAGAGAATCGCGAGAGACTATTAGAAATATGGTTCAAAATACAATTATTGTATATGTAAAAGCAGATATTGAGAGTTGCAAAAAGAGAGATTACAAAGGGATATATCAGAAAGCCCTAAACGGAGAGATAGAGAATTTTACAGGAGTTTCAGATATATATGAAGAGCCAACATGTGCTAATATAGTGATTGATACCGACTTGGTCTCAGTTGAAGAGGCGACTAAAAAGATAGTGGAGTTTGTTAAAAAAAGATATGTCAAGTAATATCACTTTTCACCATCACAAAATATCCAAAGCAGATAGAGAGAAATTGAAAAACCAAAAGGCTGTTCTCTTTTGGCTAACTGGATTGAGTGGTTCTGGAAAATCTACAATCGCAAACAGATTGGAAGAGAAGCTATTCAACTTGGGAAAACACACCTATATATTAGATGGAGACAATATCCGTTTTGGACTAAATAGCGATTTAGGATTTTCAGAAAAAGATAGAGAAGAGAATATTAGACGAATAGGAGAAGTGGCGAAACTATTTGTAGATGCGGGGATAATTGTAATTACTGCCTTTATTTCACCATTTCGAAAAGATAGGGAGAGAGTTAGAAAACTTTTCCCAAATGGTGAATTTGTGGAGATATTCGTAGATACCCCTTTGGAAATTTGTAAAAAGAGAGACCCAAAAGGACTATATCAGAAAGTAGAAAGGGGAGAAATTCACAATTTCACAGGGATAGACTCCCCCTACGAAAAACCAGAAAATCCAGAGATATATATAGACACCACTAAGATGGATATAGAAGAGGCAACTAATATTATTATTAGATACTATATCAATAGATATAGTGGAGTAGATAGATGAACTTTGAAAAATATCCATTCGAAAAACTTCGAGAACTACTGAAAGGAATAGAACCAGAGGGAGAAATTATCGACCTCA
>DTUW01000175.1 GCA_012963895.1 Campylobacterales bacterium
CGCAACCAGTAGCAAATAGGGCAATAGCAGTTGTAAGACTTAGAAAATATTTTCTATTCATATCAAATCCTAAATAGTAATTTTTCTCTTTTAAAAAATATTATCTAATGTAATTTATAAAGTCAAATTTATAGTAATATATTTCAATTACCAAACTTGAAGGATAGACCTTGAATTTAGAACACATAATTGAAAGCTTCATATCGAAAGATTTTCGGGATTGCCACCTAGTAGATACAATAAGGAATATTCAGATATGTGCTGGTGGTATTTTGAATACCGACAATATTCTAATATGGTTTGAGAGTGAAGAGGATAAAGGGAAGTATTGGAGCTATATAGACAAAAATAGAATTTATCTCGAAAAGTCGAAAATAGACCCCCTATTTGGAGAAAATAGAACTGTTTTGATTTCAGAAGAGAACAATAGAGAAATTTTGGAAGAGTTGAGAAAAGCACCTTACTATCCTGAACAGGTCGAAAATATCCTATTTCACAAAATCCAATATAGAAACTACCACACTGCAATTGTGATAGAAATTATCAATTTTAGTAATCGTAAAGTTCAATGGACAAAAGATGTTTCCCAACTTCTTTCTATACTCTCTCTATTTGTGGCTCAAACTGTAAAGATGAAAAACATTTCAGAGATAGCCAACTACTATTTTCAAGAACAGGAGAAGGCTTACCAAAAACAGACAAAGATTTTACAAAACGATTTGGAAAGTGTCCAAAATCTGGATATAGATATTTTCTATAAACCCTCTGATATTTTGAGTGGAGATAGCTATTCCATCTATACAACTTCGACAGGAGATATATTTGTCTATATAGTCGATGCAATGGGACACGGGATAGCTCCATCACTGACAGCCTATTCAATTTCAGCCGTTATTAAAAATAAAATCAAGAGCAGTAACTCATTCAATGAACTTATGGAGGTGATACTGGATAATATCCAATATATTTTGACAGATGAAGAGCAACTCACTTGCGGACTTTTCTGGTTTAAGAGCGACTTTTCAGAGGTTCAGTATGTGGTGGCTGGAATGTATCCCCCAATGATATTAGATGGTGATAATGTAGTTTTAACAAAAGCTAACAATATCCCTTTTATGAACTTTGCTTTTGATTTCAATATATCTACTGTGAAACTTACAGATTTCAAATCTTTCCTAATATTTACCGATGGTTTAGTTGAAGATAGTGAAGATTTGGGAATAGATTTGGATAGACTACTAAGAGATAGGGAGTATCTCCAAAAAAGTTTTGAAAAGCTGGACTTTATGAATTTAGAAGATGATACTACAATAATTCGAATTTCCAAAAAAGAGGAGTAGTAATGCAAATATCCAATAGCTACAATCCTGTTTTAAGACAGAAAATCAACAAGGTATCTGAACAGATTAGCAGTGGAAAGAAGATAAGTAAAGGCTTTGAAGATGCCTCACTATTTAAGAAAACCATCGATTTAGATTCAGATATTCAATTCAATTCACGACTTAAAGAGAGTGCCGAACATGCCAAAGCTGTTGCTCAATATACCGACTCCACTCTTGGGCAGATGGTTGATACTCTGGATACTTTCAAATCCAAACTATTAGCATACGGGGGGCGAGTTCATTCCACAACAAGCCGGGAAGCTCTGGTAGATGAGTTGAAAAGTCTTAGAAGTCATCTATATAGCCTCGCAAATACCCAAGTTGATGGAGAGTATCTATTCAGTGGGACTAATTCTAAAATTCCTCCTATCGATGGAGAGGGAAACTATCAGGGGAATAATAAGCCTCTTACAATTACCACCGATAGATTTCAGAAGCAGGAATATAGCATAGATGGAGAGTCTCTATTTTTGGGGTATGATAGAAATATCCATAGTCAAGTCTCGACCAATGTTAGAAAACTAAATCAAACTTCTCTCCAACAGACCCCACCAAAAGAGGAGTATATTACATTAGACGACTCTATTTTGGATATGACAGGAAAGAACGAGCCTACCACTTTCTATCTTAGTGGAACTCGTCCAGATGGAACAAGTTTTAAACATAAATTTCAAGTAGATGACCCAGCTAATGTAAAAGTTTCCGATTTGGCAGAAGAGATAAGATTGGCTTTTAACGACGAGGTTACTGTTGAGCTTTCCAATAATGGACAATTTATTATCCGAGACAAAGAGAGCGGAAATGGAAAACTAAATTTCTTTATGGTCGGTTCGACTGAAAATGTTGATGATATATCCCAACTCTCACAAGATAATCTAATAGAGTTTGTAAAAACAGGTAGCGACATATCAGCCAACACGATGGATACCGCTAAGTTTCGAAAAGATGGAAACCTACTAAAAAGTAATGTTCAACAGTTCATATCAGTAGATGAAGGTTATGCAACCTCATCTACTACTCTCGATGAGGTTGCGAGTGGTTCGCTTCTCAACAGAACTCTAAATATAGAGGGGAAAAATATCAATGGTGAAGATGTAACCGCCTCTCTTACTTTTGGAGAAAATACTACAACGGCTACTATAAACGGAGCAACCTACCAATTAGAGGGAGGGGCGAAAGACTTCACATATCAGCAACTCAATGAAGTATTGGAAATAGCTTTTTCAGGGGTTTCTGGTAGTGGCAATTTTAGTAGCGATGTAATTACTGCTGAAAAATATGTAGATGTTCGACTAAACAGCCACGGAGAGTTAGAAATTCGCGATTTGACCTCATCAACTTCAAAAATGGAAGTAGCTATTTACGATAGCGGAGTGCATGACTTTTCTACCAATGAAGGAGTGCCAATAAGTTTCAACTCAAACAAAGCGATAGATTTCGATAGACCGACGGTAGATATTTTCAAATCGATAGATGATGCGATAGAGGCGGTTGAGCAAGACCTATATCACCCTGATAGTAGTAGAGTTGGATTTGAAGATAATTTAGGTCTTCAAGGGGCAATCGACAATATCACTCATGTAACAGACCATATAACAAAAGAGAGGGCAGAAATTGGAGCTAAGATGCAAAATATCAACTATACACTAGATAGAGTAGAGGCTTTAACTGTAAATATGAAGATGGTTCAGACTGAAACTATTTCAACAGATTTTGCTGAGGCTTCGAGCTATTTTCAAGCTCTATCCCTAAATTATCAAGCGATGTTGCAGACAGTTGCAAAAGTTCAAAATCTTAGCCTAGTCAATTATCTATAATGGTCAAAGTTAGTAAAGTCTCATTTCTGAAATCTGCTTCAAAGATTTCCAACTCTCCACCACCTGATAGGGTGGAGATTGCTATTCTCGGTAGAAGTAATGTGGGTAAGAGTTCTACTATAAATTCACTCGTGGAGCGAAAAAATTTAGCTAAGAGTTCTAATACCCCCGGAAAAACTAAGTTGATAAATTTCTTTGATGTTGTTTTCAAACTCGATGAGGTTGAAAAACATTTTAGACTTGTGGATTTGCCCGGTATCGGATATGCGAAAGTCTCCAAAGAGCAAAAGAGAGAGTGGGATAAGAATTTGAACAGGTTTATATTGGAACGAGAGACAATATCGCTATTTATCTACCTCATCGATGCACGACATAGAGATTTAGAGATAGATATCCAAGTATTTGAGTATCTACAAAGTTTGAATAGAAATATTCTAAAAGTCTATACAAAAATAGATAAGTTGAAAAAGAACGATTTGAACAATTTGAGGAGAGGAGAGAAAGAGGCTCTATTCATTTCAAACACTAAGAAAAAGGG
>DTUW01000176.1 GCA_012963895.1 Campylobacterales bacterium
GTAGTAATAGTAGCTAACTTTACCGAAAGTAGAAGAGGGGTGAAATCTATCTCCATACCTGTTCCAATTTCTCTTTTTCCCCCTCTATCAAAAACCTACCCCCGACCTCATCGAAACTCTTTCGGATAATCTCTATTCCCAACTTTTGGATTTGATACTCAAATTTAGATATTTCACTATATGAAATAGTTATCTCTCTTCTCTCTTTTGGACTATATTCAACTAATTGGCTCTGTTGAATAACAAGATTGGCAGAGGTGGAATAGGCTTTTACCAATCCCCCTGTCCCAAGTTTTATACCTCCGAAGTAGCGGACTGTAATAATGGCTACATTGACTAAATCATGTCCAATTAGAACATTTAGGGTCGGTTTTCCTGATGTCCCTTTTGGTTCTCCATCGTCGCTACTCCCTTCTACAACTTGTCCAAACTCGTTAAGGTATCGGAATCCATAGACAAAGTGCCGAGCTTTCGGGTGTTCTTTTCGCAACTCTTCTAAATGGCTTTGGAATTTTGGATATGAGACTAGATGAGAGATAAATTTAGACCTTTTCACTTCATAGGTAGCTATATTCTCTTTTTCGATAGTTTTCATTTCAATAGCTCTTTTAAATTTATCGCAAAATGTCCAATACCACGAAATGAAAATAGGTCGTCTATATTTTGCAAAATAAATCTATTTTGGTCTGGTGTATAGACTTCTCCCCCCTCCCTATTTCCAATTACAATAGCTAAAACCAAATCTACACTTAGACCATCTCGGTAGTAGTGGAGGTTTTTATATATATCACTTCTATTCTCTTCTAATATACGAAATTTGGCATCTAAAACTATCTTTTTATCTTGATATTCTATGTAGAAATCTGGACGAAATGGGATATTGGAATAGGAATAGATGGTATGTTGGTATTTTAGAACTATTCCATTTTGAAATCTGATATAGAATCTATCGTATATCTCATTACCAATTTTCAAATTTCTCTCAAAGTTACTCCTATCCACCTTGCCAAATTTGGTTATCAGAATAGATATAACATAATATTCCCAAATGGTTGAAATATCTTTTAGAGAGATAGCACTATCAAGATGTTCAAAGAGTGAAGGGGTAAAAGAGTTTTTCAGTTTGGTATATAGAGTAAATAGCTCTCTATATCCTGCCCTTTTTAGTAAAACTTGCGAATTGTATGGAATAAATTGGAGGTTTCCAATTTTATCTATCGGAAAATCTTGCTGAAAATTTTCCAATTTGGAAATTATTTCATTTATTACCGCCTTTTTCTCTGGTATCTCCTCGACATATCTCAATAGCTTTGGTAGTAGCCTATACAACTCAAATAGAAACTTTTTGATAAATCTATTTTCGATAGTATCTATACTCTCTAAATTTCTATATTGGAGAACTTTTATAGGTCTTCTAGGGGAATTTCTAAACCAGTTTTGGGGATTTTGGAGATGGTCTAAAAAGATGGTTTCATCAATATAGGAGATTTCTTCAAATGGGCGATACTCCACCTCATCTACTAATCTTCTATGGGGAGATTTGAGAACCCTATCAAGTGCAAATATTAGAGTTTTGCTATATTGCAATAGTGTATTGAGTTGGAAAATAGGGGAGGGTTTAGATGATGAGGTTGAAAGTCCAACTGAACTTGGAAAAAGTTGAAAAAGAATATCTTCGCTAAGTTTCGAAGAAATTACACTAAAAAGGTTATTGAATATCTTTTTATACTCCTCCTCGCTCTCCAAATTTAGAAGAGTTTTCAACTTACGAGGAATATATAGGGTCTCTCCAATATATCCGCTGAAATCTTTAAGGGCAACCATTCCATTACCCACTATCTCCAACTTTTCTCTATTTTCCAAGTAATTTAGATAGTGAGTGTCGAAATTTGGAGGAATAGCTACCTTTTCACCATAGTGGAAAAATTTCAACTTTTCCAATTAGTCCCCTTTACGAATATATTGACCATTGGAGATGTCCAATTGGGTGGAGTTATGGTCGGTTGTCTCATTCACATCAAAACAGCTATCGGTGCTATGGTCATACAACTTATCAAAAGTTGTAGCAAACATTAGGGTATTATTTATATCTATCAATAGCTTTTTAGGAGCTGTTAGACTGCTATTCTTTTGAGTTGTGTATTTGGAAGCATCGAACTGAATTTTTGAAAAGTTATTATCGTTTCCTCCATATGTTAGACACAATATCCGCTCCTCTGGAATACCAGAAGAGATTGGAGTGGTTGAAATAGTATCGTAGGCAATAGTTACATTCCAATCGTCGCTAGTATTGTTATCTATCAATATCACTCCATTATCTTGGGTTGCGGTGGATTGTAGATTGCAATCAGAACCATATAGAGCTGGTCTATTGTCGCTCTTCTCATTGCTATTACCGCTAATAGTTAGGACGGAACTATTTTTATATATCGGTTGCCATGTGGATATGAAAGTAATATCTGAAACTCTCGAATTTTGAGCATTTCCATCTCCATCAACTGCAACCACTCTCCAACCGCTATTGTTTGTATCGAAATTAGGAGATGCTGAGCAGATATTGTAAATCATAAAATGGTATGTAGGGTGGTTCGTTTTCGAAACAGTTCCAACTATTGCACTATCGTAGTTTATAGTTACATTCTCATCGTATTTGTTATACGGAATCGAATTTATAGAGAATTTAGGGACTAATTTGGAGGTCGTATTGTTGTAATAGCTATCTGCATTATTGGCAGTTTTGAAATCGTTTGAAGGGTTGAGGTTGATAATGAGATGTTCATTATCTGGATGGACTGCATACCTATCGTCTATTCTATCATCGTATATATTGAAAGCTCGAATATCTGAACTGGTCGTTCCAATAAATGCATATTTACCATTCATAAATCTAAATACCGGTTTTGCTGGGGAGGATAGATTCAATTCCAACTGAGCCGTTTCCATGTTGCCTACCTCATCGTAGGCGGTAATTGTGATATTGGAATCTGACATTGCTATATATGGCAAATTATCTCTACTAATTTCCAAAGTGTAATAGCTACCACTACCTACCAATTGGTAATCGTGATTTTGGATAGAAGCAACTACCCGGGTATGGCTCCCCTCATCTCCTGAAACTCTCACCCCAATAGTTCCAGTAAAGAAGTTATCAACATGTCCAGCCTCAGAAAGTCCAGTAGAGTTATTATCATTATTGTAATGTTGGTAATACTGGATATTCAGATTTGGAGAGATAGACATAGATGAGGTTGAGGCTTGTTCAAGCTGGACAAAATAGCCCCGCTCCATCTCTGTTGAAAATAGGGAATAGTCGTAAAGAGGGCTAAACCAATCATCTATATCGGTAGTCAAATCGAGATATTTCCAACTAATAGAACCGCTACCATTATCAACAGCTGTTAATATCGATTTCGCTCTATATCCATTTTCTCGAATATATGGAAGGATAAAATCGGAAGTCGGCAAGTCTGGAACATAGAGAGGAAAATATCTCAAATCATCGGTAAGAGTTTCCAAATTGGAGAAGACCACTCCACCGCTCGAATTTCTATCCCAAAATCGTGAAGAGTTACTATCGGCAATATCTCCGCACTCTTCTGAACAGCCATCACCTGAAATATTCAAATCCAGCTCTCCATCGTCGTTATATACCCTTAAAGTTGCTCTATTGAAATAGCCAGTTAGAGTAATTTTGGCATTGGTATCTCCTTCATCTGTTGTATTACATTCAGCATATACATAAGGAGAGGCTTCATTTATTTTAGCAACCAAATTTATACATACTTTTCCCGCATTGTCATTGTTTTGGATATCGTAATATGAAGTAGTTCCGTCGATAGTTACATTGAGTTCATCTCCTCCCGACAGAGTAGAGCCGTTGAAGTCGAAAATATAGATACTCTTATTAGCTTCACCTTTTGAAAGTTGGTCTATGCTATATACTTTTGTAATAGCCCCAACAGCCCAACTATTCCCCGAAACTATCCGGGTAAAAATATCATCTGTTCCATACTCTTTCAGGTCGAAATTGCGATAGTTACTATTTGTAGTCGTGATATAGATATAGTCTCCAACAGGCTTAGTAACTATATTTGGAGATAGAGTATCGTTCAAGTCGGTAGCTATATCTGTTGCTTCGTTTCCATTGTCCAATGTGATAGTTACATAGTCGTTGTCTCCATCTCTATTTATGTATATATTCGGGTCTCCATTTTGTAAAGAGTGGTTATCGTCCAATCGATAGGTCTTTGTCCATGTATGGTCTTTTATATAGAAAGATGATGAGGTATTGACAATCAAAATAGAATCGTTTTTCTCATTTACATCTAAATCCAAAATTAGATAGTTGTAATTGGATAGCCCAGCCCCTTGTAGTTTGGATTTTACAGCTGATATATTTTTTCCTCCAATATCCACTGAACTACTACCAATATCTATTTTTCCAATATTCATTGTGAGAAATCCAGCAGTGTTACCGTTTCCATTATTATTTATAGTTACAACTATTCCAAACTCTCCATATTTTGAAGCTACTCCACTACTATTCAAATCTGAAACTGCTCCATATGTTTGGGTATCGAGCTTGAAAGGGTTGCTATTTCCGATAGTGGTAACTTCTCCAAAAATATCCCCCGCTCCATCATATACTCTAAATCTTTTTGAAGAGAAGAGGACTATATTGGAGTTTTGTCTCAAAGCTCTGAGATTGAAATTCTTAGATAGGTTTCCATCTTCAATCGCTCCATTTATACCATTGTTGATATTTCTAACAACTTCTGAACTGGTAATAGAACCATCTCCATCTATATCAAGGATTGTAATATTTAGCTCCTCTTTTCCTACCTCATCGCTAACTTTGAATTGGTCTCCATTATCTGGGTTTTTCAATTTCAAGACCAATCCAGTTGGAGAGTGTCTAAGATAGCCATCAGGGAAAGAGAGCATATTCCAGCCACTTTTGAGCAGAGAGTGACCGCTACTATATGATGTATGATTGCCATCAGATAGAGGGTGGTAGTTTGGAGAATAGGTGGTAAGTGAGATATTCCCGTCTCCTAAGATAAAGCCGTGTTTTTTAGTCTTCTCATCATCATCGTGCAACTTCACCCAATATCCACTACCGGCAGTAAGATGGGTAAAGTCATTGGCATCGTCCGAATATTTGGAATAGAAACTCTCCCAACGGGATTCGGTGGAATCCAATCTATACACTTTTATCCAATCTTTTCCAGTCTCCAATCCATCTTGGTGGGTATCTCTATCGTAATCCCATATATTTCCACTCTGTCCATCTTTTCCGGGGTTATTGGTCAAATTCATATCTATAATTTTTCGAATTTCATAGGTAAAGTCGCTACTTTTTCCAGTTAGAGGGGAAAGGGTAGCTGGATTTTTCTCTCCATATGATGAATTGAAATATCCATAGTAGTTCTTTTCAACCGATGTTTTTGAAAGAGTTCTAAGATAGAATAGTTCTCCTTCTAAATCTGATTGGTATGTGATATTGGTATCTGCCACCCCATCGCTATCGGTGTCTATATACATATGTCTAATAGGTAAATAGTCATCATGCGAGAAGTTAGCAAGATTTGCACTCACTGTAACAGATTGGTAATTGGAACTGCGAGTTCTGAACCCGATGAGGTCGGACGAGGAGCTATATTTTCCAGTTGAGCCGTCCTTAGCCAGTTTGGTATAGTTTCCGTCATCTTGCCCCGATAGGTTTTGGTCGCCTTTACGAACTCCATAATACCAGTCGCCCCCTGTTAGAATAGAGGTAGAGCCTGAACCCTCCATAAAAGCTCCGGGAACTCCGATAAGTTTCCACTGGTCATTTGGGAGAACAATTTCAACCAAGTTGTTAGCTAATACTTCTGAAATTACCAATATTATAAATAGTCCTAGTCTCACTTTGTTACCTTTTCTATATAGTAGTTTTCGATACCTGTATATATATCCACTTTCTCAGAAAAAAATATCTCTTCTACCGTATCCTCAAAGATTTCAAATATAGTTTGAGGAATTATCGGCACTGCTATATATATCTCTCTAATATCGAAAAGTTCTGTAAGAGTTGAGATAGCCCCCTCCATTCTTAAACCTGTTTCAATAGCTTCATCTACAATAATTACTTTCTCTATATCTTGGGGTAATTCAAATTTCTGAATTCTCTTTTTTTTCAATTTGGGTAGTAGCTTGTATTGATAGGTAAGCTCTATAAGATTTTCTATATCTTCTCCATCAAGATGAAAAGCATCTTGCAATCTTGTATCAATTTGGATGTTACCTAATTCTGTAACAACGGCTATTTGACACTCTTGATTTTTTGGACAATGGACAGGTTCTATATGTAATCTTTTGTATGGTAGTTTTCTATTTTTTGCTATTTGTGAAGCTATCTTTTCACCACTATCAGATATTGCAAGGAGTAGCCAACCTTCACCCTCCAACTCTGGAATATTGTTTAAAAGCTTTTTTGAAGCATCATCTAAATTTTTGAACATTTATAAAGCTCCTCCAACACTACCTAAGAAAGGTTTTAGGTCGTTGTCTATGAAGTGGAATCCAATTCCTAAGAATAGAGAAGGGTAGTCATTTACCAAATTTACCCCACCAGCTAACAGGTCGATATGGTCATATATTCTATATCGTAAAGAGAGCTTTACATTTGCATTCTTATTCCGAACATCATTTACAGCTCCAAAGTCGAAAGCCTCTAAGGAGAGTTTCAATTTATCATTTAAAGCGAAATAGTCTATTCCAAGTCCTCCTGTGCTTTCAATTAGACCAGCTCTAAATAGCCAATCTCCATATCTCTTACCATATTGGATAGAGAATAATATATCTCCTTTATTGTGAAGCTGATTTTTCAGTTTTCCATTTTCATCATATTCATACTCAGGAGCGCTAATTACAGATAGCAGGTAATAAGTTGATGGATTTGGAAGATATGCTATATCGGTATATGCTGAAAAAGTATCGTCCCTAATATTGTATTCCCCTCTCATGCCAAAATGGAGTTGGGAATCTGTAAGAGAGTAGATGATTTTGTCCAATTTTCTAATTGTCTCTTCCCCTTTTGTGAAAAAGCTATTTACTGAATTTAGGCTTCTATTGAGAGGTTTGCGGTTTTCGGCAATGGTTGAATTTAGTTCCTCTATGAGAATCTGTATAGAGTCCATTACTTTTGGAACTTTTTTATCAAGAGTTACCCCAACAGAATGGTATCTCTCTAATGTTCTTTCAATAGATGCTATTACCTCTGGTAGTCGTGAAGATGCCTTATCTACATTTGAAACTATATTTTTTACCCCTTGTCTGTTCTCTTCTATTATCTCTTTCAAATCTTTCAAAAGTATAGAGAGATTTTGGATAGCATTCTCTATATCTCTTCTTCTATCTTCGTTTAAAGTTGTGCGAATATCGTGGGCAAGTTGTCTAAACTCTTCTGATGTTTTGTAGAAACTATCGCTAGTCTTCTCAAATGATGCATACTCTTCATACTTTTTCAATACTGCTCCATCTGATAGGTATTTGCTTGAATGTCCTCTCTCTATCGATACTATTCTACCCCCTAATAGGGTCTCTTTTGTTAGGGTTACTTTGGAATCTTCTGGAATTTCAACATTGCTTTTTATAAAAAGGTTCAAAACTACAAATTCATCTTTCATCGAAAAGGATTCAACCCAACCGATGGTAATACCATTCATCTTTACTTTTGAATAGACCTCCAATCCTGTGGAATCTTTTACAAATGCTTTTATTCTATACCCTTCTGAATTGATATTTTTGAACTCATTTACTTGGGTTGTGAGCAGAAACAGCATAGTTATTCCAAGAACTACAAAAAAACCCACTTTCGCCTCTGTGCTCATATATCTATATCTCCAAAATTTCAATATATTCTGTAATTATATCTCTTACCCAAATTCTGTATAATTTTTCGCAATTTTCGATATAAGGAACATTTTTATGAAAGAGTTTTTCAACTTGGAAGATAGCAGATGGAAACCTTCATATCTTATCCTCGCTATCTTTCTATCTTTCCTCTTTTCTATATCTCTTAGGTATATCTGGGTTGAACAGTTTCAAAATGTAGAGAGCTTTAAATGGCTCGGGCAACTTATGATAAATACCAATGATGGATACTATTTTGCAGAAGGGGCAAGGGATATTATTTCCGGAACTCACCAAAAACTAGATTCCTCCCCTATCCATCAACCACTATCACAACTTACAGCTATATTAGCTCAACTTCTCCCATTCTCTTTCGAGACCATTATTTTATGGCTACCTGCTGTTATGGGGTCTCTCTTGGTCGTTCCTCTAATCTTGATAGGGCAGACTCTTAGACAACCTCTAATGGGATTGATAGGAGCTCTTCTCGGCTCTATTACTTGGAGCTATTACAATAGAACGATGGTGGGATATTACGATACCGACATGCTTACCGTAGTTCTACCTACCTTTACTCTTTGGGGTATTTTGCTAAATATCCGAGAGAAAGAGAATCGATTTCTCCTACTACCTCCTATTTTTCTATCTCTCAACCTCTTCTGGTATCCCCAAAGTCTCTCCTTGAATCTTGCACTCACTGGGGTTACTTTTCTATATACCCTAATTTGGGAGAGAAAAGAGATATTCAATTACAAACTTCTAACATTCCTCTTTTTAGCATCGATGCCAATTGAGATATATTGGAAATTCCTTATCTTTGCTCTGCTATTTGGGGTTATCTTCTACTACGAAAACAGAAAACATTATCAAGAAGAGAAACCAGAAGATGATGGAGATGAGGTAGTAATACTGAAAAAGAGTAAAAAAGAGGTTGATATACATCTGGATAAATTTGTTTTGGTTCTCTTTGCAATCTCTGGAATAGCCCTCATTGCATCAGGAGCATTCAACGACATTATCCAAAAACTCCAAAGTTATGTATTTCGAACAGATTCATATGCTGTTAAAGATGAGATAGAACTCCATTTTTATAATGTTGTGAAAACTGTTAGAGAGGCGAGTGCTATCCCTTTCGAAACTTTCGCAAATAGAATTAGTGGGCATATTGTTACTTTCTGGATTTCAACTCTCGGGGTAATTTTGATGGTGATTCGTTGGAAAGAGTTACTTATTGCTCTTCCAATGGTTGGATTAGGGTATCTCGCTTACCATAGTGGATTGAGATTTACCGTCTATGCTGTTCCTATCTATGCTCTTGGACTTGGCTACCTCATCATAGTAGTGATAAAAGATTTCAAATCTCCTATATTTAGATATGCCTTTGCCGTAATTCTCACAACACTAGCCATATATCCAAATTACAAACATATAGAAAATTACAGAGTTCCTGTGGTATTTAATAAAAATGAGGTAGCAGTATTAGATGAGTTGAAATATATAGCTAAGAGAGAGGATTATGTATTAGCTTGGTGGGACTATGGATACCCTATTAGATTCTATTCAGATGTCAAAACCTTAGTTGATGGAGGACAACATTCGGGTAGTATCAATTTTCCTGTGAGTTGGTCGCTGATGAGACCACCATTAGCGAGTGCATACATGGCGAGACTTGCAGTGGAATATAGAGAGATGGAGAGATTCCAAATTGCTGAAATGATGAAAGATAGAAATATCACCGAACCAGATGAATTTTTAGAAAAGGTTTCAAAAGGAGAGATAGAGTTACCTAAAAAGACGAGAGAGGTCTATTACTATCTACCTCTACGAATGTTGAATATTCTGCCAACCGTTGGGCTATTCTCTCAAATAGATTTGAAAACTGGAAATCAGGTGATAAAACCATTCTTTTACCAAACAAACTCATTTAAGGACAATGGTCGGTATATAGACATGGGTAATGGGATAGTGTTCGATAAGGTAAAAGCTACTATTAGAATTGGAAAAATTGAGAGACCGATAGAATCCTTCTACATTACCAAATACGATAGAGATGGAAAATTTAGAGTTGTCCGCCTCCAAAGTAGAGCAGGTGCCAATTTGTCGATAATATTTATGCAGTCATACGGAAAGATGCTATTAGTTGATAACTATTTGCTAAACTCAACCTATTTCCGACTCTTCATACTAGAAACAGCTCCAAAAGATTTATTTGAGCCTGTAATTATGACTCCTATCGCGAAAGTGTATCGATTGAAAATATGAGAATAGCGATATTGCCCCTGCTCCTGCTCTTAGGGGTAGGGGGGTGTGGATATAAACCCTCATCACACTATGCTAAAAAGGTATTGGGTAGTAGGGTGTATGCCTCTGTCTCTGTATTTATTGAAGAACCTGAAAACTCTACTATTGTTGAAGATGCATTAAAAGAGGCTTTAAAAACTAGGTTAAATGTCTCTTTTACAGATAAAAGTAGGGCAGACTCTGAAATCAACTTATCTCTAAAAAGTTTGAAATTCAAACCTCTCCAAATTGATAAAAATGGATATGTATCAATATACAGAGCTGAAATAGTATTAAGAGCGAGACACACCTATTTTAGTAATGGAGTGCCGAAAACTTCATACTACACCTTAGAGGGTTTCTATGAATTTCCGGTTAAACCGAGTGCCTCACTCTCATTGGTTCAGAAGTTCGATGCTATAAAGTATTCAGCACTCAAAGCCTTAGATGGACTAATTCCAAAATTGGCACTAAGTGGTAATTCAACCTAATTCACTTTTCAACTCTTTGATAATTTGCATCTGTTGAGATGATAGATAGGTTGATATATGCATATTATCATTTGGAGAAGTAACGATTTTCACATCTATATATGTTATCTCTTTGCCTCTTTCTATTTCTCTAATTTGTGCTGGACTTTTTATCAAATTTCCATTTAGAGAAAACTCTATATAGCAGTTCTTAGAAATATCTACTAGTTGCGAAGTAGGTAAAACCAATGTTAGCTCATCGAGGGATAGCTCAAACAGAGAAGCTTTTAGAATTTGGTCTCCATCAGATAGAGTAGCATCTATTCCATTTTCTATAATCAATTTCATATTGTTATTATTATTTTTAATATATTCAATATCTACAATCTCAAAATTTCCCATAGATACAAATGACTTTTTCATATCTAAATTATCCACCTCTCCTCTAACAGCTTTGCCGAGAGTGGAGCTATAAAAATAGGTAGCCATCTCTTTGGAGATAATAGAGAGTTGGAGAGGGCGGATATTGTGAAGTTCCAATTTTTCATTTTTGAGAACAATATCGGCATCGTGAGAAATAAGTAACCCCCTATATCTGTTGAAAATTCGTATTGTCTTACCTTCAATAAATTCGGCAAAAAGCTCATCTTTCCATATATCGAAGTCTATATTTCTATTGATTTCAAAATATTTTTTGTGAATTGAATCTTTTATTTTGTCAATAAATTCACTATCGCTCTCTATTCTTTTGAATGTGATAATTTGGTTTCTGATTGAAGATGTATCGATATTCAACTTTTCTGAAACTTGTGTAATTAGCCTACTGGTCAATATTTCTGCTCCATTCCAACCTGTATGAGGTAGAACCATTGCAAATCGAACATCATCAATTATCCAGAGATAATCGAACTCCCTAATCTTTGAAGAGAAGTAGTTGATAATCTTCTCCATGTATTTGCTCTCTTCAAGTTGGAAGAGAACCACCACCAACGGATAGCGATACCGCTTAGCCCGTCGAACCTCTTGGGTGATAGCCTCTTGAAATAGTTCAAAGTCTCTGAAAATATTTGGAGCTTTTTTAAATGTTTCAGATTCTTTGTCTTTGGAATGATGTTGGATATATTCAACCAACTCGCTATATGTCAAATACTTACCAATTTCGACATTCTCAATATTTTGGTTAGCTGTAAATATTAGTTTCTCTTCTATCTTTCTAAGAGCATCTAATCTATTTGTTTCTATCTGATAGGAACTATCTATTACAAATAGGTCTATATGTTCGAAATTTACAAATTGCAATCCATTATCCAATTTGGTTGTAAGAAAAATATTTTCTATATACTCTCCCAACTTTGGGACTATCTCGGAAATCTTTTCATTATCTCTATATACAAATACAATATTTTTCATTTTCACCCCTTTTCTGAAATTCTACTATATATCAGATGGTATTTTTCCGCCATATTTTGGGGTGAGAAGTTTTGGACTTTTGCCAAACTGTTTTGGACGAACCTTTTACGAACAACCTCATCACTCAAAATATTTAGAATTCTGTTTTTCAATTCTCTACTATCCCCAGCAGAGATGAGGTATCCATTTTGACCGTCTTGAATAATATCGGTAATACCTCCAACATTGGAGGCAATAATAGGAACACCCTTAACCATAACATCTAGAAGAGTTGAGCCAAGCCCTTCATGGTGTGAGGGAAAAACAAAAATAGAGAAGTTGCTAATAAATCGTTGGGGATTATCCAAATACCCTAGAAAAGAGATATTGTGGAGTTCTCTACTCTCCTTTTTGCACCTTTCCAAATCTCGACCATCTCCAATTAGAACAAAATGGATATCTTTTCTATCTTGTAATAGTTTAGCTGTTTCCAATATTGTGCATTGTCCTTTATGGCTATCGACAACTGCTCCGATATGTCCTACTATCTTTTTATCTCCTATCTCTATTGGTAGTGGTTCATCTTGCAAATTTCCACTATTGTAAAAGGCTGATGGAATGGTTTCGATAGAGAGACTACTATCCAATTTCTCCAAATCTCTTTTTATAGCAGTAGAGAGGGCTACTATACTATTTGCATTTTTGTAGATTGCTAAATTGAAAAAGTTTTTTTTAGGTGTAAATTGAACCCTGCGAGTAATTAGATATGGAATTTTGTATAGTCTATTTGCAAAATAGGCTAACTGATTTCCCTTTGCTTCATGAGAGTGGAGTAAATCGAAATTTTGGAGTTTGGAAAGATGGAAAAAATATGGCTTAAAGATAGAAACTAAATTTAGATTTGGTATCTTTTTGGATAGGAGGTATTCTCCTATCCCGCGATGGCTGGTATCACGATAAAAAAGGGTTTGAAAATATCCAAGTTTAGAAAGTTCCTCAATTAGAATAGCTGTCTGTCTCTCTCCTCCACGAAATCCCTTAGCAAGGTTTATATGGGCTACCCTCAACATCTTTAAATTTATCTCTGATTTTTAGGAACTCGTCGAGATTGGAGAAAAATATATCAACCAATTTAGGCTCAAAGTGTCTCCCTTTCTCTTCTTTGAAAAGTTGCAGAATTCTATCCAACTCCCAAGCTCTTTTATATGCTCTATCACTGCTCAAAGCATCAAAGACATCAGCAACGGCTGTAATTCGTCCGAAGATATGAATCTCTTCACCTTTTAATCCCCTTGGATACCCTTTTCCGTCCCATCTTTCATGGTGTTGATAAGCAACAATAGCCGAGGCTTTTAGTAGTGGTCTATCAGAGTGATTTAGAAGTTTGTAGCCTATTTCAGAATGGGTTTTCATTATTTCAAACTCTTCTAATGTAAGTCGTCCCGGCTTATTCAAAATTGAATCAGGAATAGCAACTTTTCCAATATCGTGCATTGGAGATGCATTTTTCAATAATTGGGCTTCTGCTTCACTTAATCCATACTCTTTCGCCAGAATATACGAATATAGAGCCACTCTTTTCACATGGCTTCCAGTTTCGCGACTTCGGGTCTCTCCAATCTCTCCCATTAGATAAATTAGCTCTTTTTGAGTTTGGATAATTTCAGAGTAGAGATTGGCTATATCTATTTTTGCCTGTCTATTCTGTTCCTTGATTTCTTCATTTTCTTTTGTAAAAGTTACTAAATTAGTATCTTGTTTGATAAATGTCTTTGCAAACTCTCTCAATTCCTCTTCTGAAAGGGAAATCTCTCCATCTGCAAACTTTTGTAGTTTGTCTATATCTGACTTGTCCATATACACACCTTTCTAAAAACAGATATGAAGACATACCTAATCGGTGGTGTATGTGTATGTGTATGTGTATGTGTATGTGTATGTGTATGTGTATGTGTA
>DTUW01000177.1 GCA_012963895.1 Campylobacterales bacterium
AATTTTCTAAATAATAACAGAATTTGACTATCCTAATCGGTCTCCCAAAAAAAATCTATCCAAGTATCCTCTATCTTGTGAATATAGTAATTTGGTTGAAATGATGAGGTAGATTTATAGAAAATTGTAAGAGTATGGAAATTGGTATCAGGGTAGAGGTGTTGCAGATTTTCAACTACCTTTGTTAGGGTTTTTCCGCTATCTGAAATATCATCAACTACTAATATAGATTTTTCATCTTGTAGATGAGGTAGTCCAAATATGTGAATATCTTCCAATTTCCTAGTTCCACTATATGAAATGCTATTTATAGAATATACAGAGCGGATATTTAGCAGATTGCTTAGAAAATGGGAGATAGTCAATCCCCCACGAGCAACAGCGATAATTGCGGAGAAGTCCCTATTTTCCAATAGAGACCCCAAACTTTTTACATCTTTCAAAAATTGAGAATAGGAGTAGTAATATCTCTTCATCTCTATTGACATATAGGACCAGGAATATTTACGGTTGTCATTTCCGTTCCAGCTTTCAAAATCAGAGGAACAAAGAAGGTTTTAGAGGCTTTGAATTCTCCATCTATCTTGAATGAGAATGTGCCTCCGCTGGTTTCCCATTTCAAACCGTTATCAACCTCTGCATCTTCATCGGCACCAATTTGGTATCCGTCTGTTGCATCAGCTAAATTTGATAGACACTTATCATCTAAATCTAGAATTACTTCATTAAGAGATATATTGGTGTCATTGTTGTCTAATTTTGGACTGATTGTATATTTCCAAACATCATCACTCTTAGAGTAACTGGCTAATATGTCGAATTGGGTAGGTTCGCTGTCGTCTGATTCCAAAATCACTTGTGAATAGTAAAGAATATTATCTCCATTAGTATCTACCACTTTCAACATATTGATATAGAAATATTTATCTCTACCTTTTAAGGTGATAGGCATCATTACCGAGCTATATCCAGCATGGCTAACCACCATCAAATAGTGTCCCTTTTCAACATCTTCAAGGATAGCCGTTCCATTCTTATCTGTTTGGGCTTTAAAGGCAGGTTCATCTTCTCCATCTATATATAGATTTATAGATGCATTTTTTACATATTTGTATTTATTATCCACAACCTCAACCACCAATTGAGAAGGTGCATAACTCAATTTGATTGGTTCAATTTCTAAGGACTTTGAAGCCATCTCATCAAGAGGCACAAAAGTGGTTTGATGTTCTTTTGCCGACACTTTCAATCTCAATGCCAGAGTTTCACTAGCTAACTTTTGGAGTTTGATTGAAAAGTTTCCATGTTTATCTGTTCTAGTGATTGCCAAAATCTTTTTTTTGTTATCTAATATTTGCACAATTGCATCTGCAACAGGTTTGCCATTGGATTCTTCTATTACCGATGAGGTGATATTTATCTCTACAATCCTATCTTTCAAAGTAAAATCGAAATTGTGGAGAGATGGAGTAACGACTATTGGAGCTACTCTATCTGAGCCATATAGCTCAGAATAGACCTGAATAGCTATTTTTTTACCTGTTTCAGTTTGGTAGCTGTATGTTCCATCTTCTCCTGTAACAATAGAAGTTGTTTGGTTGCTATCCACTTCTAAAATAGTTACATTTGTATCGCTAATCGGTTTGCCCAATTCGGTTCTAATGGTTCCTGTTACTTCTATTGTTTGGGTTTCTAAAACCATATCACCAATTTCGTTTATTGAATTTGCTTTTAAGGTTGTTGATATAGAGGATTTTTCAGTCTGCTTATATCCCTCTTTGTTAGCAATAAATGTAACTTCACCATCTTGAATCTCTATACTTTGGGTATTGGACAACTCACCTTGTGAATTTGTGAATATTGTAAAGAAGCTAGAAGCCATATTAGCTGTTACTTTTGCTCCTGCTACTGGATTGTTATTTGTATCTATCACCTTTCCTATAAGTGATTTATTTGTATCAAAATCGATACAAATAGGAACAGCTATATTGGTTGATGGTCTTCTACCGTTATCAGGAACGATTACCAGTGGAGAATCTATATCTAAATTATATTTTAGAGATGAGTGGAGGGTAAAGCTTATCTTTTCACTATTTACGACGGATTTTATTCCATCAATAACACCATCACTATTTAGAGCGATAGGAGTTCCTCCTTGAAGGTTTGTGATTTGAGACATGCAAGATGGAGAGAGTTTCAGAACAAAATAGAGCATCTTTACATTATCTTCACCGGGATAGGTAACTATTGAATAGCTCCATGTATCGGTAGTCTTATCAAACTCTGACATAATTTGGAATCTTGTTTTACATTTGTAAAGGGTATTAGCACAAACTATCTTACCATCTCTATCGTATTCTTCCTTTTCAATTCCAGCAACTGTTAGATTTCTATCGAATCTAATATTTTGTTGAAGGTCGAGAGTTACCAATTCTCTTTGATATTGGAAACCATTATCTACTTGTGAAGGGTCAAACTCTATCAAATATCTATCTGCTGGTAGAGTAGTTGAATATTTTCCTCTGCTGTTAGTGGAGGTAATATATATACTCTTCTTTTCTTCGTCTATCGGTTTGAATTTGATTTTTACATTCGGAATAGGGTCATCTCCCCAATCTTTTACTATCCCTTGAATAGTGATATTGTTATCAGACTCCACACATAGCACCTTGCGAGGTAGATTAGGGTCTGAAAACTTTTCTATATAGAAATCTTCGTCAGGTCCAACCACTCTAAAAAACTTGGAAACTTTATAGGAATGTCCATTACCCGTGTCAATTCTAGTTTCAATAATTGAAGTCCAATATTCAGCCTCTTTTTGTAGCTGATGTTCTGTAACTTCGTCGCTTGTTATTCCCAATGGATAGTCTGAATTGTAGTATATAGTTTTCAATTCATCAATACTTGGTAATCTCTTATCTATCGAAGAACACAACAAATTAGCACTATACCAATCTATCCAAACCCCTGTATCTATAAACTCTTTTGCTTTGATAGGTGAAACATTTTTATCAGGAGTAAAAACTACATGTTTTCTAAATGAGATATTTTGAGGGAATACCAACCCTCTTCTAAAATCAAGAGTTTTTAAAACTAAATCTTCTCCATATTTGAGAAGTTCTCCATTACTATCTACCTCATAAGTCGATGAAAAATATTCAGTAGGATAGAATTCCTTCTTTCTAGAAGTGTAATACAAAGCTTGTAATTCTTCTATGGTCAATAGTCTCCAACCACGAACCTTCGCATATTCAAGAGCCTTATCACCTCCCATAATTCTCTTGATAGGGAAAAATATCAACTCCATATCTTTTACATATGAGAGTTCAGAAGGGATAACAGGTAAATCCATTTTGGAACTCTTCACTATTTGGGTCGTAGAGCTTTTATGACCATCTGTATATACTGATATTTCAGCACCTTTCATTACATTATCAAACCGATAACTACCATCTTCTCCTGTTACAACTTTGTATATCTTTCCTTTTACTCTAATTACTACCGTAGCCCCTGCAACTCTATTACCATGAATATCTTTCACAACACCAGCCACTGAAAAACCTGTTCCCAATCCAACATCGTAGGAGCTACCTTTATTCCCCTTTTGGTAACACTCTATATTTT
>DTUW01000178.1:0-4333 GCA_012963895.1 Campylobacterales bacterium
TGGAGTAGATGATATATTTCAAAGATGTCCATAAGAAATTTGGAGATAGAGAGATTTTGCGGGGGGTAAATCTCCATATAGTCAAAGGAAAAACTACCGTCATTTTTGGAGTTTCAGGAGGCGGAAAAAGCACCATAATAAAACATATAGTAGGACTTCTAAAACCAGATTCTGGAACTATTGAAGTTGATGGGGTTGATATTACCAAACTATCTCCAAAAGAGATGAAAGAGATGAGAAAAAGGATAGGCTTTCTCTTTCAGAGTGGAGCCTTGTTCGATAGTATGAATGTCTTTGATAATGTAGCCTTTCCTCTTAGAGAACATATGAAAACTAGTGGAAAACAGCTCCAATATTCAGTCCGTTCCTCTCTCGAAATGGTAGGGTTGAAACCTGATGAGGTGGTTCATCTCTTTCCCCACGAACTTTCTGGGGGTATGAGAAAGCGGGTAGGTTTAGCTAGAACCATTATTATGAAACCCTCTATACTGCTCTACGATGAGCCTACAAGCGGATTAGACCCAGTGAGTAGTAATCTCATTACCGAACTTATTCGACATCTCCAAAATGAGTTGGGGGTAACCTCTATTTTGATTAGCCACGATATAAATGAGAGTTTCAAATCAGGGGACTATTTCGCTATGTTGTTTGAAGGAAAAATTATCGACTATGGTAATGAACTCTTTTTTAGAACCTCCAAAAATCCAGTAATTAGACAATTTTTAAGCGGTTCAAGTCGAGGACCTATAAAATTTAGATGAAAAAAGAGACCCCCCTAAAAATTCGGTATCTAATAAAGTTGCTTTCAAATATAGTAAATGGATTGATAAATGTTATCTTAGTAGCTTTTGTTCCAACCGCTTTGGGAACTCAGGCATATGGTGAATTCTCCTATCTATTCCAATTCTTCACTCGTCTATATGGATTTATTTCCGCCGGTTCGCCTACTGCCTTTTTTACCAAGCTATCGGCAAATCCTTATCGAAAAAATTTGGTAGGTTTCTATCTCTTTGTGGTAATAGCTATTCTCTTTGTGGTCTTTCTATCTGTCTATTTGGTAAATGTTCTAGGTTTCAGAAATATAGTTTTTCCAGATATAGAAAAAGAGAGCTATATATATCTCAGCTTACTTTTCCTATTTCTAACTTTTCTGTTTGATATATATCTCAAAATCTCTGATGCCTATGTTCTTACCACTTCTGTGGAGATTGTAAAAATAGTATATAAGTTGGTATATACAATATCTCTTATTGGAGTAATTCAATATTTCTATTTCGATTTGGATATATATCTAATTTTCAATATCGTAGCCACATCTCTATTTTTGATAGCCACCTCATCGCTATTTATTAAAAAAGGGGTATTTTCCAAAGAGATTTTTCAAAACCTCCAATTTGCCTCTACCTCCAAAGAGTTTTTAGAATATATAGCTCCTCTGTTTGTAACCAATAGTATTAGTATCGCTATCGGCTTTTTTCAAATATGGCTACTCCAAAAGTTTGGAGGGGCAGAAGAGAGTGGATATTACGGATTAGCATATCAAATAGGGATAATGAGTTTTCTATTTACAAGTGCAATGACCCAAATTATTACTCGTGAGTTTTCCAAATCGTTTGGAGAGGGGGATATAGAGACTATTAGAAGACTATTTTTAAGATATGTCCCTATGCTCTACTCTATATCTGCTTTCTTCTCTCTTTTCGTTCTATTTCAGGCGGAAAATGTAATATCACTATTTACCGATGATAGATTTCTGGAAGCTGTTCCCGTTGTGATGGTAATGAGTTTTTACCCTATCCACCAAACATATGGACAACTCTCAACATCTCTATTTTATGCTACTGAGAGAACGAAAAAATATAGAAATATCAGTTTAGTATCTCAAACAATTATGTTGGGGCTATCTATACTATTTATCTATTTTCTCAATTTAGGGGCTGTTGGATTGGGATTGACAATGGTAATAGGGCAACTTATAGGAACTAATCTGCAACTGGTGGATAACTCCAAATATCTAAATATGGACTATCTCTATTTAGTCCGCCACCAAATTATCTCAATTTTGCTATTTCTCACCATCTCCTATATAGCTTCTCTATTTTCTATGTTCCAATCTCCGCTGGTAAATTTTCTATTTTCAGGGGTGGTATATTTGGGACTTGTTGGAGTTGCGATATATCTATATCCAGATGTCCTATCCTTGAAAAAAGAGGAACTTAGTAGGATTATGAAAAAAGTATTTAGGAGAGAGAGATGAAAAATCTCATATCGAAAGTTGAAAGAGGAGAAGAGCTATCCCTAAATGAATGGGTGAAGCTCTACGATTTGGATATATACACCCTTGGAGAGTTAGCCGACTCCATTCGAAAAGAGTTACACGGGAATAAGACCTATTTCAATATCAACCGCCATATCAACCCTACCAATATCTGTAAGGATATTTGCAAGTTTTGTGCATATAGTGCCAACCGAAAGAACCCCAACCCCTATACTATGTCCCACGATGAGATATTGGAGATAGTTCGCAATAGTGCTAAGAATGGCATTACAGAGGTTCATATTGTTTCAGCTCATAACGATAGAGTTGGATTGGATTGGTACATGGATATTTTCCGAAAGATAAAAAAGGAGTTTCCAAATATCCATATCAAAGCATTGACTGCGGCAGAAATCCATTTTCTATCAGAGGAACACAATTTGGACTATGATGAGGTAGTGGAGTTGATGATAGAAAATGGAGTAGATTCTATGCCGGGCGGGGGTGCTGAAATCTTTGATGAAAAGGTGAGAAACTATATCTGTAAGGGAAAAGTATCCTCCGAAAATTGGCTAAAAATTCATAAGATTTGGCACCAAAGAGGACGGAAATCTAATGCAACTATGCTATTTGGACATGTTGAGGGTAGAAGAGAGAGAATAGACCACATGATACGACTTAGAGAACTCCAAAAGGAGACTGGGGGATTTAATGCATTTATTCCACTTGTCTATCAAACTGAAAATAACTATCTCAATGTGAAAGAACCCATCACGGGGCAGGAGATTTTGAAGACAATAGCAATCAGCCGAATTCTCCTTAGAAATATTCCACACATCAAAGCCTATTGGGTAACTTCTACTATAAATCTTGCACTGGTAGCCCAAGAGTTTGGAGCAAACGATTTAGATGGAACTATTGAAAGAGAGAGCATCAACTCATCAGCAGGAGCTAAGAGTAGATATGGGGTAGAATTAGGAAAACTTGTGGAACTGATAAGAGATAGCGGATTTCGACCAATAGAGAGAGACTCTCTATATAATGAAATTCGAGAGTGGTAATTACTCTTTATCTAAATGTCTAATCCTATCTTCTAGGCTATTTATAGTCTCTTCCAATTTTCTATTTCTCTCTTGAAGATATTCATATTCTCTATTTAGCTCTATCTGGTCGAGTTTTATAAACTCGGCTCGTTGGTGAAGTTCCTCTATCTGTCTATTTAGTTGAGATATTCTCTCTCTCTTCTCTTCTATTTCGCTATTTAGTCCATCTTCAATCTCTTGAATCTTTTTTTCCAACTTCTCTTTCTCTTGTTGCAAAATTTGTAAATTTCTATATTGATAGAAGATATATCCGACTGCTACCAATGTAGAGATAGCTAATAGGGTAGTCCAAATATCCACTATTTTCCCTCCTTGCATTTATTATATAGATTTTTATACCATCGATAACCGACAGCCAATTTTTTTCGTTGAGCTAATATCCTATCCTTAGATTTTTGACAACTCTCTAATTCACTTTGTAACTTAGATATATTTGTTTCACAGTTACAAGTAGTTGATGTATTGCTTGTCGATAGTTGCTCTTGTAGAGACACTACCTCATCAGCTAATAGACTTTTTTCTTCTTCTAATTTACTCTTCTCCTTTTGAAGTTTCTCAATTTGTGAAGTGAGTTGGGATATTTCGCCTTCCATCTTCTGATTTGTAGATTGCAAAATCTCTATCTCTTGTGTAAGTAAGTTTTTTTGGTATAGAGTATAAATGGAAAAAAGAGAGAGAGAAGCGAATAGAGATATTCCAATAGCTCTTTTCAACTTATTACCGCTGTATATATTCTCTTTTATCTCCTCAAATTTAGAATTTTTTATCTCAACAGTTGCCCACTCCTCTACATCTCGTAGAAAAATATTTTTACTAAATCGGTCTAACTCTTTTGCAGTAGCTAGATATATCTTTCCCGTTTCAATAGTTTGGAGAGTGAGAAATGAGAAATAGGCAAATATGATTTCAAAATTCTCTGGAAATATTTCATTTAGTAGGAACCGTTTCAGTTTGTATTCAAAGATAGGATTTA
>DTUW01000178.1:4433-34999 GCA_012963895.1 Campylobacterales bacterium
ATAATTTCATCTTCTGAAAAGAATAGAAAAGAGTTTTTTATTTCTCGTCCCTTATTGTCTTGTCGTCCGCTATCAATATCTGTAATTAGTAAAAATAGCTCATCGCTATCCAAAACTTTTCCTAAGATAATTGAAAACTCATCAGAGATAGGAAAATCGGCTATCTCCTCCATCTCCCAAAAATTTTTGTAACTTACTAAAAAACTATTATCTGCTCCAATCTCAAACCATTGATAATCTTTGTCGAAACTCCTTGTATTTAGAAATATTCTCATATTATTACCTTATAGAATTTATTCATATAAATTTTATACAAAAAATCTCAATATAGGAGTTGTATTGAAAAAATATAGTATCCCTGCCGTTGTCTTTGCTGGTGGTAAGAGTAGTAGAATGGGCAAAGATAAAAGCCTCCTACCGTTTGGAGGTTTTCCTACTCTGATTGAGTTCCAATTCAGTAAGTTGAAAAAGATTTTTAATAAGGTCTATATCTCTTGGAAAAGTGAAAAAGTCGATTTGGGAAAAGATGTTTCTATTTTCGATATAGAGCCGAATATCTTTGCTCCAACTATTGGGTTACTTTCTATATTTGACAAGTTGGAGAGTGAATATATTTTTATATTCAGTGTCGATGCTCCATTTTTTGGAGAGAGAGAGATTGGAAAAGTGATGGATACTTTTCAAAACCATATTGGTGAGTATGAGATATATATTCCTCAACATAGAGAGGGTTTAGAGCCTATGATAGGTATATATAGCAGGAAACTATATCCAAAGATTGCCCATATGGTTCAAGATGGAAATCACAAATTGAAATCTCTAATTTCCAATTCCAAAGTTTTGAAAATTGACTTCGATGAGGTTGAACCATTTACTAATCTCAACTATTGGAATGAATACCAGAAGGCGAGGGATAGAATATAATTTTTCTAAAAATATTTGGAGTTTTTCAATGGTTGAGTTTTTACAAAAGGCAAAAGAGAGTAGCCGGGTAGTTTCGCAACTTTCAGCAGGTGAAAAAGTGCAAATTTTGAATCGTATGGCTGATGCTCTATTGGAACATAAAGAGGCAATCATCAAAGAGAACCAAAAAGATTTGGAATATGCAAAAGAGAATAGATTATCTTCTGCTATGGTTGATAGACTTCTTCTAAATGAGAAGAGAATAGAGGGAATGGCTCAATCTCTTAGAGAAATTGCATCTCTCCGCGAACCTGTCGGACGGATATTAGATGGTTGGGTAAATGATATAGGTTTAAGAATAGAAAAGGTATCTGTTCCAATAGGTGTAATTGGTATCATCTACGAAAGTCGCCCTAATGTTACAAGCGACACTGCTGGACTCTGTTTCAAAAGTGGAAATGTGGCAATCCTCAAAGGTGGAAAAGAGGCGGAAAATAGTAATCGGATTATCGCCCTTATTCTCCAATCTGTATTGGAGGAGTTCGATTTACCAAAAGAGATAATATCCCTTCTACCTGATAGTTCCAGAGAGGGAGTAGCCCAACTCATAAAACAGGATAGATATGTAGATTTGATAATTCCGCGAGGTGGTGAAGGGCTTATCAGATTTGTAAATGAAAATGCAACTGTTCCAGTTGTAAAACACGATAAGGGGCTATGTCATACCTATATAGATAGAGATGCCGATTTGGAAAAGGCGGTAGAGATAGCTATCAATGCAAAGGTTCAGAGACCGGGGGTCTGTAATGCGATGGAGACTCTCTTAGTCGATTATCCGATAGCTGACGAGCTATTACCTCTTTTGAAAAAACGATTTGATGAGGTTGGAACTCAATTGAAAGGGTGTGGAGTAACCCAATCTATGATTGAAGTTGAGAAAGCCACAGAAAAGGATTACGACACTGAATATCTCGCAAATATCCTAAATGTGAAGGTTGTAAATGGAGTTTTCGAAGCCATCAACCATATTGAACGACACGGCTCTAAACATTCAGAGGCTATCGTTACAGAGAACTACACCACTGCCGAGAAGTTCCTAAATGAGGTTGATGCAAGTAGTGTATATGTAAATGCATCTACTCGATTTACAGATGGCGGAGTTTTCGGATTTGGGGCAGAAGTTGGAATATCAACCAATAAGCTCCATGCAAGAGGTCCTATGGGTATAGATGATTTGACAACTTACAAATATAAGATATATGGACAGGGACATATCAGAAAATGAGCCAACTTTTAGAAGGAAATCTCAATTTCCGAAAAAACACATTTCCAAAGTATGCAAAGGAATTTCTAAGGCTTGTCCAAGAGGGACAAACCCCTAAGGCTCTTCTAATAGGTTGTAGCGATTCAAGAGTTATCCCGGATTTGGTGCTAAATACCAAACCGGGCGACCTATTCATTGTTAGAAATGTTGGTAATTTTGTCCCTCCATATAGTCTAAGTGAAGATTTTCATGCTACTGCTTCGGCTCTTGAATATGGGGTATCTGTTCTAAATGTTTCAGAAATTATTATTCTCGGACACACCCATTGCGGGGCTTGTGCCACTCTCCACTCTCCTGAAAAGGTCTCCAATCTACCTCATCTAAAAAAGTGGTTGAAACTTGGTGAAGTGGCTAAAACGAATGCTATTGCCACTAAGAAACAGGGAGAAGAACTCCTAAGAGCAACAGAAAGGTTTTCCCTAATTACCCAACTTGACAATCTCCTAACATATCCAGAGATAAAAAAGAGAGTTGAAAATGGCTCTCTCCACCTTCACGGCTGGATATTTGACATCGAAACAGGAGCGATAGAGTTCTACGATTCTGAATTGGGTAAGTTCCTGCCTCTCGATAGTGCAACAGAATGAAAAGAGGTTTTACACTAGTTGAGGTTCTGGTAGCTGTTCTTATCATTTCTGTTGTAGGTGTTGCCCTTCTCAAAATGAGAGGGGATATGGTTCGCTCTCTAAGCTTAGTAGATAGTCGTATGAAGGTAAATAGGTTTAGCAGTTTCATATTTGGAAAGGTCTCCAAAAAGTTACATGGGAAAAATTTGGAGGTCTATGAGTATGTTAAAGAGAGATACAATATTAAAGATGACGACCTAATCCACTATCTCAAAAGTGCCAAATATGAATATAGACAAGATGAGATATATTTTCTCCACTTTGGAGAGAATAGCGATAGTGGAGAAGATGGAGAGATGGCAGATAGTCTAGTCATGGATACCCCTTCTGATAAAGAAGTTAGCGATGAGGTGAAAAGGGAGGGGGTATTGGTCGAGAGGGTTATGATAAGAGATGAGAATAATAATTCTACCTCTATATATCACTTCTCTTTTTTGAAGTAAGAATTAATTAGCTACCAATACTCATTGGAACTCTCTAATTTTAAGAAAATATTATCTACAATGCTCACAAATCAAGGAGGTTTGCAGATATGAAAAAAACAATATTTGCCTTAGCACTTCTTGGAACTCTCTACGGAGAAGATTTTCAAGAGATTTTTAAGATAGGACAGAAGGGAGCTAAAACTCTTTTAACCACTCTTAAAAGTGAGATGAAGAAGCAGATAAAAGAGAATGGAATTGAAGGAGCGGCTCAATTTTGTGCATTCAATGCGATGGTTCTAACTCATAAAGTTAATCAGGAACTTGGGGAAAATGTTTCAGTGAAACGGATTTCTACTAAATATAGAAATCCTATGAATAAGCCTAATGAGAGTGAAGCAAAGATTCTATTTATGTTGGAGAATACCAACTCTCCTGTTCTTACAAAAGTTGAGAGAAAAGGAGAAGAGGATAAAGAGATATACAAATTCTACCAGCCTCTACGAATTAAACCGGTCTGCTTGAAATGTCATGGAACTGCCGAAGATATACCAGAAGGGGTTAGAGACACTATCCACAAAATCTATCCAGAAGACAAGGCGACTGGTTACAAACTCGGCGACCTACGAGGTGCTATCGTTGTAACGATAGAGAGAGATAAAGAGAAAGAAGAGAAATAGGAGTAACTTTGAGAAGAGTATATATGGATAATAATGCAACTACTAAGGTTGCTGATGAGGTTGTAGAGGCGATGAAGCCCTATTTCACAGAGATGTATGGAAATCCAAACTCCCTCCATACATTTGGGCGAGAGGTTCATCCGGGAGTAGCAAAAGCGATAGACCAAGTCTATTCTGCAATCAATGCGAATGATGATGACGATGTGATATTTACCTCTTGTGCTACTGAGAGCAATAACTGGATATTGAAATCTGTTTGGCTCGACCTCATCAAGAATGGAAACAAGAACCATATCATTACCACCGATGTGGAACATCCATCGATTTTAGCTACTTGCAAATTTTTGGAAAGTCAAGGGGTTGAGATAACCTATTTACCCGTAAATAGTCAAGGTTCTATATCGGTAGAAGATGTCAAAAGTGCAGTTAGAGAAGATACTGCCCTAATCTCTGTAATGATGGCTAATAATGAAACGGGGGCAATCTTTCCAATAAAAGAGATAGGAGAGATAGCAAAAGAGAGAGATATTCTATTTCATACTGATGCAGTCCAAGCAGTTGGAAAAATCCCGGTAGATGTTCAAGATTTGGGAGTTGATTTCCTTTCAATGTCGGCTCATAAGTTTCATGGACCAAAAGGGATAGGAGCATTGTATATTAGAAAAGGAAAGAGAATTACCCCTCTATTTCACGGCGGAAGTCAGATGGGCGGACACCGCTCAGGAACTCTAAATACCCCTTACATCGTTGGAATGGGTAAAGCGATAGAGATGGCTATCCAATCCCTTCCAAAGATGGATAGTGAAGTTCGAAAACTGAGAGACAAATTAGAAGATGCACTATTGGAGATACCTGATACCTTTGTGGTTGGAGAGAGAGACCAGAGAACCCCTAACACTATCCTAATATCTGTAAAAGGGGTAGAGGGTGAAGGTATGTTATGGGATTTGGATAAACGATTTGGAATAGCTGCCGCTACCGGTTCAGCTTGTGCTTCTGAGGATTTGGAGGCAAACCCGGTTTTAGAAGCTATTGGAGCAGAAAAAGATTTGGCACATACCGCTATCCGCCTATCTCTTTCGAGATATACAACAGAGGACGAGGTGGATTATGTGATTGAAAAATTTAGAGCGAGTGTAGAGAGACTAAGAGCAATTAGTAGCTCTTACTCAAAAGTTAAACCTCAAAATATATAGGAGTTCATATGGGAAAAGCTGATATTTTTGGAGAGGCACTCTGGGACCAATATTCCAGCAAAGTTGCCGATAGAATGAACAACCCAAGACACATGGGAGAGATTACAGAAGAAGAGGCAAAAGAGAGAGGCGGAAAACTTATCGTAGCCGATTACGGGGCTGAAAGTTGTGGAGATGCTGTCCGTCTCTTCTGGTTAGTCGATGAGAAGACAGATAAGATAGTAGATGCCAAATTCAAATCCTTTGGGTGTGGAACAGCTATCGCCAGTTCAGATATGATGGCTGAACTCTGTATAGGTAAAACAGTAGATGAAGCGGTGAAAATTACCAATTTAGATGTTGAAATGGCTCTTAGAGATGACCCAGATGTTCCAGCTGTTCCAGGTCAAAAGATGCATTGTTCACCATATTTCATGCCTGTCCAAACTCCAAAAGGAAAAGTCGAAATAGGCAAAATTCAGCCGGGTGATGAGGTAGCTGTATATACAGCTAACGGAATAGTAAATTCCAAAGTAAAAAGAGTAATTAGCTACAAAACTCATAAAAGTAATTTGGTTCGTCTCTATTTGAAGACCGCCAATGGTGGAGTTCCGGGCTTCTATGTCTTCACAAAAGACCACCAGCTATTAGACAATCAAGGTAATTGGGTTTTTGTTGAAGACCTGAAAAATGGTGATATTGTCTCTCATGTCCATGAAAGCGAATTAGACATGCAATATGCCAAACTTGGAAAACCGAGAGGTAGCTCTAAGGGTGAGAAAAACTCTCTTGAAGCTAAATATGAAGAGTATTTCAAAAGTCGAAATTTACCTATTAGATTTGTAGGTGATGGCTCTTTTTGGAGATGGAATGGTGATAGAAGTTCTTCTATGAATCCAGATTTTGTTTTTGAAAATGAAAACAAAGTCGTAGAGGTTACAACTTCTAAATTACCATTTAGAGATTTTGAGCAATACAAGAGAGAGAGGGTAGAGAGTTTCGCTGAAATAGGCTTTGATTGCTATGTAATAGATGATATGAACTTTGATGAGGTCGATTTCAATAATTGGACTCACAATGGATATATTGTCTCACCTTATAGAGATTTGGAAGGGGTTCATGAATTGACTCCAAGAGATTGGGGAACAATCGAGAGAAACGGCTATAAGATTGAGATAGATGAAAATGACATGGTAACTGTCTATACTCTTGAAGTGGAGCATGAAGCTCATAACTATATTCAAAATGGAGTTATCTCTAAAAACTGCTCAGTTATGGCTTACGATGTTATTAAAGAGGCGGCAGCGATATATAAAGGGGTTGATGCAGATTCCTTTGAAAGAGAAATTATTGTATGTGAGTGTGCTAGGGTCTCTCTTGCCACTATCAAAGAGGTAATTAGACTAAATGACTTGAAGACAGTTGAAGAGATAACCGATTATACAAAAGCGGGGGCATTCTGTAAATCGTGTATCAAACCGGGAGGACACGAAGAGAGAGAATATTACCTAGTCGATATTCTCAAAGAGGTGAGAGCCGAAATGGAGCAAGAGAAGTTGCAACAGGCAGTTGAAGCCTCTTCTAGTGGTAACTTTGAGGAGATGACCACCGTCCAAAGATTGAAGGCTATTGAACAGGTAATAGATGAATCGATTAGACAATTCCTAATAGCTGATGGAGGTAATTTGGAGATTATCGATATTAGAGATAGCCAAGATGGATATATAGATGTCTATATCCGCTATCTAGGAGCTTGTTCTACTTGTGCCACCTCCACTACCGGCACTCTCTATGCGATTGAAACAGAGCTAAAACGGGCTTTATCCGATAGAATTCGAGTTCTGCCAATATAGTTGGGAGGATTTCCTCCCCCCCTCCCCAATTTCTCCACAACTTTTCCCAAATTTTCCCAACTTCTCTCAATTTCCATTTTTCTACTCTGTTGAAGTATAATTTATAAAAATAGAAGAGTTAGACCATGTCAAAAGACATCTACGATTTCACAGAAGATATTGTTGTTGAGACTAGCGATGTAGCTTCTGAAATCGAAAAGGTAGCAAAAGAGTTCAATATCCCAATTGCTAAAATAGATTTCGATATTCAACAGGTGAAGACTTTCGAACTTGACACCTCATCAAATAGCGATTGGATAGAGTTGGAAGGGGGGCTACTGAAAAAGTTTGAAGAGGATAGCTATATTGCCAATCCTAATCTACAAATTCAACAGATATACACCATTAGAATATTTCCAAAAGATGAATTCGATGACCCTCTAAGAGATAGCATTACCCACCTTACAACCAATCAGGACCAGACAGCCCTCTATTTTGTGATAGAGAAGGGTTCAGAGCTTCACTACCGTTCCACCTTGAATAGAGAGATAATAGACCATATCAATAAATTGAAACTTCTAAATAGATACCTCATCAATATTAGAGAGAATGGATTTCGTGAAAAGATAGACCAATTCCTATCTAAAAAAATTCCAGTATTAGAAGAGAATTTCATTCTCCAAGTTGGCAAGTGTCTCCCTCCAACTCCTCAAATAGATGACAAATTGGAACTTTTATATAAAAAAGAGTTTTTAGAACAGCGAGAGAGTTCGAGCGGTAGGATAGACCATGCACAAAAGGGGAAAGTGATAGCGGTCTCCAAAGGTGAGACTATTATTAGATATACAAAACCCCAACAGGGAAAAGAGGGGCGAAATTGTCGAGGGCGAACTATTCCGGTTGAACCTCCAAAGATTGAAAACCGCCCAGATTTCAAAGTATCTGATAACATTGAAATAGTTGAAGATGAAACAAAAATAGATTTTGTGGCAAAGATAGATGGAAATGTGGTTTTTGATGGAACTAAATACGACATAGAAACTGAAATCCATATTGGCTCTCTTAGCTTCAAAGAGACAGGATATATTGATGCAGGACTTGATAGAGATATAGAAATAGAAATAGCTGAAACAGATGCGGTAAAAGATGCTATTGGAACAGGGGTAAAGGTTAGGGTCTCTACTCTCAATATTGAGGGAAATGTTGGAGAGAATGCAGAAGTTACAGCCAAAGAGGTAAAGATAGAGGGGCAGACCCACCAGAAATCTACAATCACCACCGATACAGCCTCTATTGCTGTCCATAAAGGGAAACTATTTGGTAAATATGTAGAAGTCGAAAGATTAGAGACTGGATTTATTGAAGCCGATACTATTAGAGTTGAAACTGCTATTGGTGGAACTCTGAGAGGCAAAGAGATATATATTGAGAATCTCCACTCTCACCTAAAAATTTTCGCAAGTAAGAAGGTCGAAATACAGAATATCTTAGGCTCTGAAAATTTCATCACAATCGATTTAGAAGGACATAGAGAGGGGGTCAATGAGATTGAGGAGACTAAACAGCTCTTGACCGAAACATCTCAAAGAATTGAATATCTCCAACGGGTCTTAAAAGAGGATTTGGATAATGTGATTGAGAGACGAAAGATATTCACATTTGCCAATAAGAGGTTGGAGAGATATAAAAAATATGATGTGCCTCCTCCAAAATCTCTTACAGACAAAATAGCTAAGCTCCAAGACTTTTTGGAGGGATATAAGACTATGAAAGAGGAGCTAAAAGAGAAAAAAGAGGAATTAGAGAAATATCAAGAGAAACTAAAAGAGTTTGAATCGGCTATCTTCGATGCTGAAATAGTGGTCTATGACACTTGGAAAGGGTGGAATAAAATTATCTTCAAATTGGTCAATTCAGATAAGAAGCTTGAAAAAATTATTACAGAAGAGAGCAAAGAGGCTAGATTCAGATTGGCTGAGGTGATGTATGAAGATGGAGAATTTGAGATTATTACAGATATTTTAGATGAGGTGGTAGCCTCCGCCTCCTCCAATAGTGGAGGAGATGGAGAGGAGTAGAGGGTGGGGTTACAGACACCCTTTAAAGAATGAGGCTTTTGGAGGAGGAGGAGCTTTGAAGGTTAGAGCATAGATGGTGTTTTCATCTTCGTTGTATTTGCCAATAATCGTTACCTTATTTCTCCCAATTGCAGTATCGAGTTCATACTTTTTCAACTTGTCAGTTAGTTCAACTTTGTAATATTTCCCATCATCATGGACAAATAGAACCAACTGAACTGGTTTAGTTACACCAGGTTCAACCTCTTTATAGCACCCTTCAAAACCGCAAACATATGCTTCTGTGTAGCAACTTGAAAAAGTCCCTTTTAATGCACAATCTTCAACTGTTAAAAACCCAACTTTTTCAAATAGAGGCTCTACATTAGCTTCCTCTTCACTGCTTTCATCTTCAACCATCAAATCACTTGCAGAGATTACTACCTCTTCTTTTGCTTCTGATGCATAGAGAGAACCACCTAAGAGGAGGGCAAATATCAATGTTGTCATCTTTTTCATCTATTTCTCCTCGTCTGCTTTCAATGTTTTCAAATAGGCGACAATATCATTTAGAGTTTTATCATCTAGCCAGTTGAATGGTGGCATTGCTGAAACTCTTTTTCCGTTTTCTAAGTTATACCAAGGGGTATTTTTGTGAGCATTTCTGTTGTAGCCAGGGACAACAACAGCATTTGGCTCTTTGATGGATTCAACCAAATACCCGACTGTCGCCTGTCCTCCAATATTGCTCAAATTAGGAGCCATATATGGAGGTGCCATGTTGAAATCTTTTGTATTGTGGCAAGCTGCACAGTTGGTTTGGAACTGGACTTTTCCATTTGCCACATCACCTTTCACCTCATCATTTAGAGCGGAAACCAATTTATCTCCACCCTCTCTCCCTTCAAGTTGAACAGAGTTCCAACCCGAAAGAAGTTTTAGACCGTCTCTATTTCTCTTATCTCCGTCCCAGACTGCGAAAGCCACAGGGAAAGCTGGAGAATCTAGATTTAGATATTCATCTTTTAGAGGTCGTGATAGTGTAGATTTCCAACACCCTTTGGTGATGTTATACATCATTTCCATATTGGAATCTACTGAACCATCTTTTACCTCTGTCATACTTCTAAATCCAGCAGAGATAAAGGTTCTCTCATAATCGACAACAGCAATATCTTTTACTTCGCTGTCGAATTTCGCCAAGTCTTCACCAAAATAGTTTGTATTGTGTCTATTGACTTGGTGAGCTACATCTCCATGGCCGTTTGGTTCATAGGTATTTGGAGCTGCTTTTTGAAGATGGATTAGAACCTCTCTCCCTTCTGAACCCATTCCAATATATGGTAGTTTGTCAGGATTCGAGTAATTAACAGGGAATTGAACAGCTACCCCATCTCCAAAAGAATCACTTCTATATCCCTTTTGGATAGAGAGAGTTTTATCTTTCCATTTGATAAGGAAAGCTATCTCTTTATCGTTGTAAAGAGCTTTTACTTTTATGTTCTTACTGCCATTGTGGGAATTGAGTTCATTGGCTATTTTGTCGTTTAGTTTTATAGTAGTTTGCGGATATACTGGGATTACTACCAATTTTGCCTCATACCACAATGGAGAGAGGGGAGATATATCTTTTAGAGAGTGTTCAACTTTGGAAGCTACGATATTTGCCCCCGATAAGGAGGAGGCGAGAAGCCCCGCCACTGCACTTGATAGAGCTAATTTTTTCATTAATGGTGTCCTCCGGCTACTGAAAAGTGGGAAATAGTTTTAGTGTGAGCCCCTTTGATATATCTAGTATCAACAGGAGTAACTGCATCTAGTCCTTTGCTTTTTGCTACTTCTTGGTAGTAGTTGTTATCAAGTCTAAACATTTCAGAGTGTTGGTAAGCGATGAGAATATCAAGAATCTCAGATTTACCTGTTTTTCTTCTCTTCTCTCTCTCTTCTCTAATAGTTTTGACCACTCGATGAACTTCTGGACCAAATAGCTTTTCAAGCTCCTCCATTGGGATTCTGTCTGAACCTTCAATTACCTTGCCATCAGCATCAAACTTAGGAGGTGCTTCGGTTGGAGGAATGTAATAGACATTTGGCTGAGTTCCATAGTCTGGTCTAAGTGGTAGAGCCACTTTATATTTATGAACCAACTTATGAACCTGTGATTCTGGGTCATCTAGGAAACCGACGAATCTAATTCGTCCAACACACTGTTGAGCACAAGCTGGTGGAAGTCCTTTTTCAACTCTTGGGAAACAGAGAATACATTTTTCAGACTTCGAGATTTTAGGATTGAAATAGACCTTTTTGTATGGACAACCAGCTATACAATATCTATATCCTTGACATCTATCCAAATCTACGAGAACAACCCCATCTTGGTCTCTTTTGAAAATAGCATCTCTTGGACAAGCCGAAAGACAACCAGGATTGGAACAGTGGTTACAAATTCTAGGAATATAGAAAAAGTAGTTATCAGACGGGAAATTCCCCGCCCCTTGGTCTTCGTCCCAGTTTGGTCCCCAAGTTGGCTCAACATTAGGGGTCATAGTCTCACCGAGAGCGAGAGACTCATAGTTGTAATCCCAAGGCACACCATAATCGGCTTCTAGATTAGGGATTATCCCCTCTTTTAGTTCTCCACTCTCATCGAAACCACCTCCAAGCTCTTGCCAGTTTTTAGGATAACCGGCACCCGGATAGGTCTCAACATTATTCCAATACATATATTCGCGACCATTTCTATTGGTCCATTGAGTTTTACAAGCTACGGTACAAGTTTGACACCCAATACATTTATTGAGGTCCATTACCATTGCTAATTGTCGTTTAGACATCTATATCCCCTTATACATTTGCTTTTTCGAAATTGACGGCACCATCATAAGCATATTGGTTTCCGTCCCATAGTCCGCCAAATTTGAGATGACCCCAACCATCAGCCATTTCAAGAAGGTTGAGAGCTGTTGGAACAACTTCATTATGCCCTTTATTGAATTTATACATATAAGGCTCCCAGCCGTGTTCCATAACCAATCCATCAGGTGGGCAAGATGAAGAGACTTTTGCCATTGCATAGAATTCACCTAGAACATTATATACCCTAATGGTATCTCCGTCTTTGATGCCTTTCTGTTTGGCAACCACTCTATTAACTTGAATATAAGGGACACCTCTTTGAAGTCTTTGGAGAGTTCTTGAAGCTTTATAGTTAGAGTGAATTGACCATCTAGCATGTGGAGTCATAAGGGCAAATGGATAGTCGAGAGATTTTGGTCTGATTCCCTCCATTCCTGTATTGGTATGAGCTCCCATTCTAATCCAAAGTGGATGATCAACATAGAAAGTTTGTCGCCCACTAAGGGTTTCAAGTCTCTTGAATTTGAATAGGTGGTCTTCGTTTGAGTTGAATGGTTTATCTGGATATAGAGGAGAACTCTTAGCAGCCTTTTCATTGAGTTGCAAGAATCCACCTGCTTCATACATCTTTTCCATTGTCCAAGGAGCATACTGCTTACACTTTTCTAAGGCTGCTTCAACTGCCAATTTATCAGTTCCTAATAGAACTTCTCCTGCATCTTCTGACTCTTCATCTGTATTGGTATATTCGTCGTAGAAGATTGTAAGGTCATGGTATCCAGGTTTAGCATATCTGGTATGGTCTGGAATTTTGGCTTTTTCAATATTTTCAGGTCTATTAGCCACCTCTTGGAGTTTCTTAGCTAAGAAAGCAAACATTTCCCATTCATCTTTTGCTTCACCAACAGGTTTCATATTGGCAACAGGCTTAGCTAAGTTGGTAAATCGATGGTAACCTGGTGATGTTCTAAGGTCATACACTTCATAGTGAGATTTAGCAGGTAAAAGAATATCAGCATATACCGCAGCCTCACTCATTCGATAATCGACATAGGCGAAAAACTTCATCTGTTTTAGGAATGCTTCTCGATATTTAGAACCTTTATTTCGTCTAAATTTAGAGTCGGCAACGATGATAGCAGTATCAGGTAGCCACCAAGGTTTAACCACATTGCCGTGTTCAGATTCCAAATTAGCTTTATTGTTTTCACCTTGGGCTAATAGCTCATCGAGTATCTCCAAATACTCTTTTTTAGACATACCATTTTGAGCTCTTCGAACATCTTCATCAGAGAAATACTCTTTAAATGTAGATTTACCATCACCAAATACAAACTCACCAACGAAACCAGAACCAAATCGAGGTGCATATTTTCCAGAGAAACCAGATAATGCTCCAAGTCCTGAAAGTTGGAATTCGTTCTCTGTATTCAATCCTCCATATGGTCCCATTCTACCGGTAAGACCCATAATAGAGGCGATATTCCAAATCGTCAAAATACCATTGAAATATTTGTTTAGTGAGAATCCAGTTGTAACAGATACAACTTTTGGAAGAGCTATATCATCGGCTAATGTCTCGACTAGACTTGGATGAACTCCTGTAATTTTCTGAGTTGCTTCTGGTGAGAATGGTTCAGCATTCTTTTTCAACATCTCAAATACGGTAGTTACTCGTCGAGTTTTTCCATGGACATCTGTAATAGTCCATTCACCTTCTAACTCTGGGTCAATTCCAAAATCTGAAATTCTAAGGGTTTCATGTTCGCTTCCCTCAGTTCCCGGCATTAGAACAGGTGAATTGGTTTTTTTGTTCCAAGCATAGAACTGCTCTTCAAATTTTTCATGCTCTTCTTCATCGCTTGTATGTTCCATATCAGACCGTCTAAGAAGTCTCTTAGTCTCTACATCAACTAAGAAAGGTAGGTCTGTATAGATTTTCATAAATTCAGGTTTATAGGTTTTCTTTTTGATAATAGTATGGATTACAGACATTGCCAATATATTGTCTGTTCCAGATTTTACAGGTATCCATAAATCGGCAGACTTGGCTGATGCATTGTATTCAGGTGTGATAATAATTACTTTTGCCCCGTTGTATTTCCCTTCCCAAACAAAGTGAGCATCAGGAATTCTGGAAACTGACGGATTACCTCCCCAGAACACAGCAGTATCCACTGTATAGAGGAAGTCATAGGTACAACCTAAGTTACCTTCACCATAAGCCACCGCTGCACCTGAGAACATATCTCCAAGATATGAAGATGGATAAATTCTATTTGCTCCAAGTTGGGTAGAAAATCTTAGAGGAGCTCCTCTCCTACCTTCTGTTAGTAGCCCTGTTCCTGCATGAACCATCAGTTTATCTGGTCCTCGTTCAGGGTCTGAAAGAACTTCAAAAATTTTCTCAGCTATCTTAGTTCCAGCCTCTTCCCAAGAAATTCTTTTCCATTTTCCTTCACCTCTCTCTCCAACTCTCTCCATTGGATAGAGAATTCTATCTTTCTCATACATTACTTGGGAGTGTTGAACCCCTTTATTACAACCTCTCGGGTTGAAGTCTGGAATATTTGGATTGATTGAAGGGTATCTAGCCGATTGGTTCTCTCTGGTAACTACTCCATTGTGAGACCAAACTTCCCAAGCACAGTTACCTTGACAATTGACACAGTGATAGGCAAATCCATGTTCCTCTTTTTTTCCATAGGTAAAAGAGAACTCATTTCTATACATGTTTTCTGTGTATGATGTATTGCCATAGCCCTCTTTACCATTTTCGAAAGATTGAACATCTGTTTTAGCAAACAATGAACCTTGTGAAGCTACAAGGGTAGCTGTCATTCCTGACAACTTTAAAAAGTCTCTTCTTTTCATCTTCTCCATACTTTCCTACCTTTTGATTGGTAAATTCATATTATTACCCCAACTATCCCAGCTTCCGGAGTAAATTTTCACATTTTTGGCTCCGAGAAGTTGAAGAGCGGTAATAATTTCAGAACCTCGTCCTGTCCCTACTTGGCAATAGGCATAAACTGTATTGTCAGTAGATATATTGAACTTCTCAAAAACCTCTTTAAGCTCTTCCGCACTCTTAAATGGTCTCTTATTATTAGCATCTGAAATCTGTTTCCATTCGATGAATTTAGCTCCCGGAATATGTCCGCCTCGTGCCACATTATCCATTTTTCTCTCACCGATAATCTCTATCATGCTTCTAGCATCTACAATTCTATATTTGGAATCATCTCCATTTTTGAGAATATCTTCCATTGCATGTTTAACTTCTGCGGTAGTGGCAACATTCGAAGTATCTATATTTGCTGGGTCTATATGATACTCTTTTGGCTCTACCTTCTCTTTTCCTTTGATAACAAGGAGATTTTTTTGTCCAAACTCATCTAGTTGTTTTTTCAACTTGTTAGCCAACTTCTTAGCCTGTTTAGCCTCTTTTTTGAGAGCTTTATACTCTTCTTTTGTTATCTCCCCTTTTTTCATAGCTTTCTTAGCTTTTCTTAGCTCTTTTTTCAACTTTTTAGCTTTTTTCTTAGCTTCTTTCCATTCAGCCCTCATATTCTCATATATTGGACGATTCGGGTCAAGTTGCATTATTGCATTTCTACCACCATCAAGTATTTTCACTTTTTTATGTCCGTAACTTTTGAAAAAGTGATATACACCGGTAGCATTCGGTCCTCGATAGTCATCGTAAGCGATTACAAGAGTATCATTATCAATACCCTTAGAACCTATATACTTCTCTGCATCATCTATACATCTAAATAGTGGTTCGCAATGGAGTCGTCCCATTCCATCTGAATGGTGCAAATGGTGAGCAAACATACTAACTGAGCCACGAATATGACCCAATTCATAGACATCCTCGCTATCCCCTGATACAAACATTACCCCCGGTTTACCTATCAGTTTGATAGCCTCTTCTGGTGATATAAGAATATCGCTATTCTTATATCCACTCGAAAAGGAGAAGGAGGTAGCGAGGAAAATAAGAGCGATAAACTTCCTCATGTGGAGTCCTTTCCTGTGAGATAAATTTGAGAAATTGTAGCAAAAGTTATTGGAATGCATAGGTAGTTTGGGGATTTCTGGCAATTTCATAATAAATTAAATTTATATTTATCATTTTATGAATTTCTCAATTTCACCAGAAAATATCAATATTTGTTATCAATCAGTTCCTGAATTTTAGTTAGAATTTCTCAAAAATTACAGAAAGGAACTCTATGCATCTAGAAGGTTGGGTAGATTTAGCAGGGTCGCTATTTGGAATAGCAATGCTCCTATTTTTTATTCTCGGCTATTTCTTTATAGCGAGTGAAGAAAAGTATCAGATAAACAAGGCTAAACCGGCTCTATTTGTTGGAACTACTATTTTTATGCTTACGGCAGGTTACTATGCTTTCTACGGTTACAATTTAGACCCCCTCCATGAGGAGGTAGAACATCTCATTTTAGAAATAGCTGAAATCTTCTTTTTCCTCTATGTGGCTATGACCTTTATTGAGGCTCTAATTGAGAGAAATGTTTTCGAGGTGTTGAAATACAACCTCATCGCTAAGGGTTACACATATAGACAGCTCTTCTGGGCAACTGGAACAATTGCATTTTTCCTAAGTCCAGTGGCTGATAACTTGACGACTGCTCTAATTCTCTCAACGGTATTAGTTACTCTTGAAAAAGATAGAAAAGAGTTTCTAGTTCCGGGAGCAATCAATATTGTAGTTGCTGCAAATGCAGGAGGGGCTTGGTCTCCATTTGGAGATATTACAACTCTAATGGCTTGGACAGCCGAAAAGGGACACTTTACAGATTTTCTATATCTTTTCCCTGCATCATTCCTAAATTGGTATGTAACTGCATTTTTACTATCTCGAATAGTGCCAACAGAGAAACCTCACCCAGTTCAGGCTGAAAATGCTCCAAAAATTTTGCCGGGTGGTAAAAATGTTATCTATCTTGGAGTTTTCACAATTGCATCAGCAGTATTCAGCAAACAGGTTCTACACCTTCCACCTATGTGGGGAATGCTCTTTGGGCTTTCAATCTTGAAACTATATGTATATAAATTGAAAAAAGATGCCCAAGTTGAGATAAATATCTTCTCATCTATCGCAAAGATAGAACACGATACATTGCTATTCTTTGTAGGTATTCTCGCAGCGGTTGGAGGTCTCCATTTCTTAGGCTTCTTAGATTTGGCGGTGAAGCTATATGACATATTCTCTCCAACAGCGGTAAATATAGGGGTTGGAATTCTTTCAGCAGTTGTGGATAATGTTCCTGTTATGAGTGCAGTTTTAAAATCAAATCCTGATATGGGACTTGACCAATGGATGTTGGTTACTATGACCGCAGGGGTTGGAGGTAGTCTAATCTCATTCGGTTCAGCTGCCGGAGTTGGAGTGATGGGTAAAATGCACGGAGTATATACCTTCAATTCTCACATGAAATATGCTTGGACTGTCGTAGTTGGGTATATAGTTTCTATTCTAGTCTGGTATCTCCAATATGAAGTTCTCAAAATAGAGCATATGTAATTTTATAGGGGCAGATATGCCCCGCCCCTTTATAGATACCTTTCCAAAACCTTTGGAATTTCAATCTCTCCATTCTCATTCTGAAAATTTTCCATAATCGCTACCAAAGTTCTCCCAACAGCTAAACTTGAACCGTTAAGGGTATGGACTAATCTATTCTTCTTACCATCTCTATATCTTATCTTTGCTCGTCTTGCTTGAAAATCTTCGGTATTTGAGATAGAGCTAATCTCTCTATATCTATTTTGAGAAGGTATCCAAACCTCAATATCTACCGTTTTAGATGCTGAAAATCCCAAATCTCCTCCACATAGTTCCACTTTGCGATGAGGTAGCCCTAAATTGGAGAGAAGAGAAGAGACACACTCAACCATCTTATCTAACATCTGATAGCTCTCTTCTGGTTTAGTGATAGCTACCAATTCCACTTTATAAAATTGGTGTTGTCGAATAATTCCGCGAACATCTTTCCCACCAGCTCCTGCCTCTTTTCTAAAACAGGGGGTAGCCGATGTAAGTTGGATAGGTAAATCATCACTTTTCAAAATCTCATCAGCAAATAGATTAGTTAGTGTAACTTCGGCAGTTGGAATTAGGTATAGCTCTTCTCCCTCTATTTTGAATAGGTCTTCTCCAAATTTTGGAAGCTGTCCCGTTCCATATAGAGATTTTGCATTAGTAACTATCGGCAGTGAGACCTCATCGAAACCACATTTTCTATTATGGTCTAGCATGTAATTGATTAATGCTCTTTCAAGCCTAGCCCCCATTCCACGAATAGCGGTAAAACGACTCTTTGCAAGTTTTACCCCTCTTTCAAAGTCCAACCAGCCCAACTTTTCTCCTAGTTCATAGTGGGGCTTAGGCTCAAATTGAAATTGTCGAGGAGTTCCAATTTTGGCAATCTCTACATTGTCGTTTTCATCAACTCCATCAGGAACAGATTGATGAGGTAGGTTGGGGATAGAGTATAGAAGTTCTTCTAATAGTTTCTCAGCCTCTTTCACTTTTTCGCTAAGTTGTGCTATTAGCTTCTTATTCTCCGATACCTCCTTTTTGAGATTTGTAATATCTTTTTTCTCTCTAATATATGTTTGGAAAAGTTTAGATTTTCGATTCTGTTCAGCTTGTGCCTCTTCTAATTGAGATTTCAAATTCTTGAATTTCAGATACCTATCCCTAAGTTGTGAAAGTAGCTCCTCTGAAACTCTCTTTTTTTGAAGTCGAGCTACAACCTCATCGAAATTACGATTTAGCAATTTGACATCTATCACCTATTCTCCTTAATACTATTGTAATATGTGAGAGGTAATTATATTAGAGATAAGGAGCGAAAATGAAAGATATAGAAAAACTTATTCCGAAGTTCCATAAATGGATAGAGAGCGACCAAAAAGAGCTAGAACTCCACCCAACAGAGATTGCATCAATTCTAAGAAGTTTCTATCAAGAAGATGAAGAGAAATTTTTTCAATATCTAAAAAAGATAGATACCAAATTTATTGGACAAATCCTATTGGAGTTACCTGAGAAATTGAAGTATGAAGCGATTCAAATATTTCCAGCCAAAGATTTGGCGAACTCTGTTCAGACTTTGGAATCTGATGATGCTACTGACCTGATTCAAGATATTGAAGACGAGGATAAGAAAAAAGAGGTTTTATCCCTACTAGATAAAGAAGACCAACAGGAGATAAACCAGCTTTTACAATATGAAGAGCATCAAGCCGGTGCTTGGATGCAGACTGAGTTTTTCTATGTATTTGTAGAGGAGACAATTAGAGAGGCGATAGAAAAATTGAGAAAACTCAAATTGGAGGGAGAACTACAAGAGATATATACATTCTTCATATTGGACAAAGATTTCAAACTCCTTGGATATATCAAAATAGACCAGTTGCTAATGTATGACTTTGAAACTACCTTTTCCCAAATCCTTTCAGACTTAGACAATAGAGATATTAAGGTCTATGCTGACGATGATATAAAACTGGTTAGTAAGATGTTTGAAGAGTATGACCTCCAAGTAATCCCAGTAGTTGATAGAGATGGAAAGATGATAGGGCGGATTACCTCTGACGATGCTTACGACATCATTTCAGAGATAGCCACCGAACAGGTTTATAATATGGCTGGGGTTGATGATGAGGTTGAAGAAGAAGAGGATATTAGGGAAATTATCAAAACTCGGGCATACTGGCTATTTATCAACCTCATCACCGCTATTCTAGCCTCTCTCGTCATAGGTATATTTGATTCAACCCTTCAAGCTCTAATACCACTCGCTATCTTGATGCCAATAGTTGCATCTATGGGGGGAAATGCAGGAACTCAAACCCTAACCGTCGTAGTTAGACAATTAGCATTGGGAGAGATAGAGAAGGGAGAAGGTTGGAGAAGTATTAGAAGAGAGGTGGCAATTTCGACCGTGAACGGGTTGATATTTGCCGTTATCATCTCAATAGTTACCTATATCTGGTTTAGTAATTTCATGTTGGGAGTTGTCATAGCAGTGGCTATGGTGGTCAATCTATTTATAGCTGGTCTATTTGGTTCTGTTATTCCGCTTACTTTAAAATATTTCAATATAGACCCAGCCATTGGTAGCACTGTTCTACTTACAACAGCTACCGATATATTTGGCTTTTTCGTCTTCTTAGGACTTGCAAAGATGATACTAATATAAAAGGAGATTGATGAAAGAGGTTCCATATCAGAAGATATTTAATAAGGCAGTTGAGCGAGTAATCCTCTCCTCTCTCATATTTCAACCTGAATTTATCGAGGACTATATATCTGAAATAGATGAAGATGATTTTTACTTTCCATTCCATCGCGACCTATTTAGTGCGATGGTAAAGCTTGTAAATAGTAAAAAAATAGTTACAGAAGAGCTATTAAAAGAGGAGTTGGAAAAAGAGGGGAAATTTCAAGAGGAGGAGTTCCTCAATATCCTATTAGAAGAGCCTGTAACCAAGTTGGAATACTATATCAAAGAGTTGAAGAATAAAAGCACTAAAAGAAAATTTTTACTACTTGCCAAAGAGATAGAGAATGCAATATTAGAGCAGGATTTAGATAGTTCCGAACTTATCGATTTTGTGGAAAGTCAAGTATATAAGATAGGACAAAACAACACTATCAAGGATTTCAAAAATAGTGATGAAGCGGTAGAGCTTACAAAAGAGTATATAGAGAAGATGAAAAATAGAGAGAATAAGAGCATTACAGGAGTTGATACAGGCTTTTTTGCTTTAAACAAAATGACAACTGGATTTAATCCGGGTGATTTGGTAATTATCGCTGCTCGTCCCGCTATGGGTAAAACTGCATTTTCTCTAAATATCGTCTATCACTCTCTGAAACAGGGTAACGGAGTAGCCTTTTTCTCTCTGGAAATGCCGGTAGAGCAGTTGATGCTTAGGTTGTTTAGCATCGATTCTCTGATAGAACTCCAAAAGTTGAGAACAGGGGATTTGTCAGATGCAGAGTGGCAGATGCTCTATCAATCTATGGAGAAGTTTAGAAACTATAAACTATTTATAGATGATGATAGCGGTATCAATATCAACCAGCTAAAAACTAAACTTAGAAAGTTGAAATCGAAAAATCCAGAAATTGGATTAGCTGTTATAGATTACATTCAAATTATGGGTTCAACAGGTTCAAAAGATAGACAGGCAGAGGTTAGCGAAATTAGTAGAGGGTTGAAACTCTTAGCAAGAGAGTTGAATATCCCTATCTTAGCCCTCTCACAACTGAACCGCTCATTAGAAGCGAGAACCAATAAGAGACCTATTATGAGCGATATTCGAGAGAGTGGGTGTCTTGCGGGGGATACTCTAATTTTCAATACCAGAGAGAATAGATATGTTCGACTTGATACGATTGTCAAGAACCGAGATACCCTCCTCCCTTTTCCAACTTATGGAATGGACGAAAATAGAAATATTAGAGAGTTCAATATTATCAACGGCTTTTTTTCAGGAGTCAAATTTGTCTATCTTCTCTCAACCTCATCACATCAGATTAAAGCCACAATAGAACACAAATTCTATACCTCCACCGGCTGGAAAGAGTTGGGAGATATTCAGATAGGTGAAGAGATAGCCATATTTGAAGATGGCAAAGTAGCCTGGGAAAAAGTGGTATCTATCGATGAGGTCGGAAACATGGAAACTTTCGATTTGACTATTGAAGAGGTTCATAACTTTATAGCTAATGGAATTGTTGCTCACAACTCGATAGAACAAGATGCTGACATTATCCTATTTGTCTATCGAGATGATGTATATAAGTTGAAGGCTGAAAAGGAGAAAGAGAAGGAGGCAAAGGCACAGGGTAAAAAGTATATCCCGCAAATTGAGGAAAAGAGCGAGGAGGTCGCCGAAATCATTATTGGAAAACAGCGAAATGGTCCAACAGGAGTTGTAAAGTTGAACTTTATCAAATACCAAACCCGATTTGTAGATATTACCGATAGTTTTAGCGGTATTGATGAAGAGATTCAAACCTCTACTAAGATAAATATAGATGGCGATATGGTTGATATACCACCAATCTAAGGATAGGAATTGAGAGAATATTTTCTAAATCACTCCCCTATCTCCTTTCGATTTGCTCAAAATAGTAAAGATTTTATAGTTTCTGAAATTCCTCTATATAGTTGGAGTGGAGAGGGCGAACATCTCATTTTGCACATTCGAAAAAAGAATCAAACAACTTGGGAGATGGTAAATAGCATCGCAAAGGTTCTCAATATCGATAGTCGGAATATTGGATATGGAGGGTTGAAGGATAAACACGGATTGACTATCCAATATATCTCTATTCCTCGCAAATTGGAAAATAGATTATCAGAAATCGAAAAGCTTCCCAATATCAAAATCCTAGCCACCCATTACCATAAAAACAAAATCAAGATAGGACATCTAAAAGGAAATAGCTTTTTTATTCGATTAAAAAAAGTCTCTCCTATGTCGGCTAAAAAGATAGCAGAAGTTTTGAAAACTATCCAAGAGGTTGGAATACCCAATTTCTTTGGTTATCAGCGGTTTGGAATAGATGGAGAGAACCACAAGATTGGTAAAGAGATATTGGAAGGTAAAAGGTATATTAGGGATAGGAAAAAGAGAAAATTCTTTCTCAACTCCTATCAGAGCTACCTATTCAATCTATGGCTATCGGAACGGATTCGATTTAATAAAATGGTTGATGAGTTTTCAACTTCTGAACTGGCAAAGGCTCTCCAAACTTTGGGGATTTCAATTCAAAATATTGAAGTCCTCAAATCTCAACCTCATCACTTCAAACTATTAGAAGGTGATTTTATGCTCCACTATCCACATGGAAAGGGGTTCTATCTGAAATTGGAGGAACTCGATGAGGTGGTGGAGAGATTTCAGAGAAGGGATATAGTTCCGTCGGGGCTTCTCTTTGGGAATAGAGTAAAACATGCAGTAGGTGAGAGTTGGGATAATTTTGAAAAGAGGTATATCGAACATGGAAATCTCGCCGATGGCGGAAGGCGGTTCGCTTGGATATTTCCAACTGATATAGAGTGGAGATATAGAGAGGAGAGTTTTTGGTTTGAGTTGAGATTTACCCTTCCCAAAGGGAGCTATGCAACCTCTCTAATAGAAGAGATAGCTAAGAGGGACATAAGGTAATCAGATGATGTTTATTGTTTGGAATCTGAGAAAAGTTCCAATAGATGTCTATCTCAATAGAGTTACCGAAAAAATTAGAATAGAATTCAAAAAATCTGTTCATTACGACAATTGTAGAATGGCAATTATTCACAATCCCAATTTTATAGATTTGAAGATATACAAAGTGAAATATATGTATCACACCTATCCATCTCATGAGAATGTAATAGAGTATTTATTGAAAATCAGACAAAAAGACACAATATTGGTAGTTGATGAAGAGGAAATATTGGATATGTATCTACAATATCCAGAGTTCAAATCCATCTTACATCTTAGAAAAGATTTCACATTCTCTCAAATTAGAGGCAAGTTTTCTATAAATTTAGACACAAGAATCAAAACTACAAAGATAGATAAATGGTAGATATATATAACTCTGAATATTTGCTAAAAGAGTATATAAGCGAAATCAAGGTAAATGGCAATAAGTATAGAAAAAAATATAGAGTGGAATTTAGCCACCATATCTACAATGATACTCTGTATAGAATAGGGAGCGAATTTAGCCTATCAGAATTGAAATATTCCATGACACAACTATATGCAAAGATTGATAAATGCACAAATATAGAAAAACCTTGTGTCAAATTTTTTAAATTAGATAACAATAGAAAGATAAGATTTGTTTTTGTCTATAAAAAAGATAGTAATGTTGTAAGGTTTATTAGCATATCATTAGCTGTAAAAAATAGAGGTTTTGAGGTGATATTAGATATTCTTAAAGAGCAGAAGGATATAAAATCCAAAATTGCTAGTATAGTTGCACATGTTCAATCTAATATCGATGAAATCGAGGATTACAAGTCCTATCTAGTTCTATTGGCCAATATTAGTTTGGTAATGAGACAAAAAAATTTACATAAAGAAGATAAAAACTTTTTTAAAAACATGAAACAGAAAATCTCAATGTTATGCGAACAGATAATATTGCAACACTTGTCAAACAACCAAAGTATCACAAATATTCTAAAAGAATTAGAATAGGGGCTATTTTTGATAATATTCTAAATGTTCTATGTTAAAAAAGGAGTAAATATGTTGCTATTTAGGTATCTGGCAATTTTTTGGGTTTTAGCTTCCCTTCTATTTTCAGCACCAATAGATGAAAAGAGAGTATTAGTTTCTAAAATAGGTGCAAACAAATACAAAATGAGACTATATTTCAATTACGAAAACCCTTACAATACACAGGCTACATTAGTTGGGAGAAATGCTCAATATGATGTAAATATACCTATTCCAGATAAATTCGATGTTTTGCATATGTCTTTAAAGATGAAATATATACCATCTCTCCTTTTGCAACACACCCGTTCAGTGATTGCAGTTCATGCAAATGGACATATAGCGAGACAATTCAGATTGAACCAAAGCAAATTCAAAGATAGCGGAGTTACAACGATAACTTCAGATATTCCAACAAATTTTTTGTTGGATTACAACAAGATTGGGGTGAAAATTATTCAACACTATGCTAGTGGTCCTAGTGAGGATACATCGGTTCCTGAGCTATGGACACAATTAGACTTGCACCATAGTTATGTAGAGATAGTTTTCAAACTGAAAGAGTTCAAAGAGAAACTTAGTTCCATCTCTAAATTTGTCCTAGACCCAAAAGAGGTATTTAAAGAGACTCTAAATTTTGTATTTCCAAAATATCCAAAAGATGGTGATTTCTTCAATTACGGCTTTTTTGCCCATTTTGCCGGGCGAACTTTGAAATTTAGAGATATAGATTTTTCAGTATCTACCAAAATAGATGATAGACGAAACAACATCATTATCATGCCTCGTAAAGATTTGAAAAAGGTTTTTGAAAAATATGATATTAAGGATTTGGATAAGAAGATTTCGGGTAATATCAATGTAATTCAAAATCCTCACCGCCCTGAAAAAGGATTTATAGTAATTACAGGAAAAGATGAGAAAGAGATAAAGAATGCTCTATTCAGATTGAATAGCGACCTATTCCTATTAGATGAACAAAATATAAAAGTTGTCTCTATTGAAACTCCTCCACCTGCTCAACCATACTCTGCACCTGGATATATACTACCTGGAAGCAAAGTATATTTTTCAGAACTTGGATATAAAACAAAGACATTTAGCGGAGAACAGCCAGAAAATCTATTCCTAAATTTCAAGATGTATCCAACAGTTGACTATAACGATAATGATATGATTCAAGTTGTTATCAAGACGATAAATAGCAAAATACTAAGAAACGACTCAGCCATCAATGTATATATCAACAACAATTTTGCATACCAATATAGAATATCAACAAATGAAAAAAATGACATCTACAATGCAGGATCTGACCAACAGTTCGAACTAGAAAACAGAAACTCTATTCCAAGTATTCTACTTAACAAAGGTCGAAATAGCTTGAAGATGGATATTACAATGTTCCCTATTGGTGGTCCTGCTCTTGTGAGATTTAACAACAAAATTCTAAAACTTATTATTCGAGATGACTCTTACTTAGTTTTCCCAGAGGCTCAAACAGAAATTGAATATCCAAATCTCCAATATGTAAAAGATTTGGCATTCCCATTCTCTATCTATCCGGATTTACAAAATACAGGTATTTTGATTACCGACTTTGATAGTAGAACTATTGCATCAGCAATGTATGTTGCATTCTTCTTAGGAAAATTGGTCGATTATCCAGCCTATTACCTAACTATCACTCCTGATATTAATAAGATGTTGAAAAAAGATATTATCAGTGTTGGAAAGCAGGTAGAGCGGTTCGCCCTTCTATATCAAAATGCTCCTCTCAAATTTACAAAAGATGGATTAGTTAAAGAAATATCACTAGGTAAGAAATATATAGAGGTCAATGGTAAAAAAGTTGAAAAGTCTTTTGCCTCTGCCAAGATTGTTGAGAATGTAAATCTCAACCACTATCTCATTGTTCAAATGTATCAATCTCCATTTGATGAAAAGAGAGTTATTTTAGAAATTTCAGCAAATAATCCAGAAACCCTATATAAGGGAATTAAAAACGGATTTACCCCTGTTCATATGGGAACATTCCAAGGAGATACTTGGCTCTACAATGTAGATACCAATAAATCTCGTTCGTTCAGATTGCAGGATAGCTACACCCTCCATCAACTAATAGAAGGTGATAATATGTATGGAGAAGATGATTTTATTGAAGAATAGGTAATTGGAAATGGCAATCAGAGTATTTGTATTACTACTATCATTAGCCCTCCTTTTGGAGGGTAAAGAGGTAAAAAAAAAAGGGTTATAGTATCCCAGATTGGTGATAACCTCTATCGGTTGAGAATATATCTCAACTACGAGAATCCCTATAAAACCAAAGTTGAACTCAACCAACAAGATGGAAAACTGAAATTTCCTCTACCTATCCCAGATAGGTATAAAGTTGTCAAAATCAGAGAGTATATCCGATATACTCCTGGTTTGGCGACAAAATATCAAGGCTCTTACTTCTTAGGTCTCCTCAACGGAAATATTATCTATCAATCTAAACTAATTACCGATTTGGGTCGTCGCAAGGCAAAAAGTGTCAAATTTGATGTTCCAATTGATAAGCTGTATGAAGGCTACAACAATTTAGATATTGCTATCTACCAAAGTCCAGTTGATGGAGGATACAACCAGAAGGGATTTCCATCTGTCTGGACTCAAATTGATATCGAAAATAGCTATATTGAGATGGACTTCTCCGTCCAAGATTTTGAGGAAAAACTAAGTTCAATCTCTAAATTTATGTTTGATAACAAGTCAATCATCAAAGGCAAAGTAAATTTTGTTTTACCAGCTGTTCCAACAGAGACCGATTTCTACAATTATAGTTTTATGGCATATGTAATTAGCCATATCTTGAAATTTAGAGATATTGACATCTTTGTATCTACTCGAATAAATAACAATATGCATAATGTCATTATTGCCCAATGGAGCAACCTCTCCAAAATTGTTCAAGATAGAAGAATATTGGACAAAGTCAAGGGCAATCTCAATATAGTTCGAAACCCAAATAATCGCAAAAATGGAATCTTGGTCATTACTGGCAACTCTCAACAAGAGCTAATCAATGGACTTTATACCCTCTTGGATAAAGATATAGAGATTTTGGACATTCCATCAATTAGAGTTGCAGAGTTCAAAGTTCCGCCGAAAGCTCCACCACTTTCAGGTAAAGGCTTTTTTCCATTTGATAAACCAGTGAAGTTAGAAAGTTCTATTTTTCAAAATGGCTCTATCTACTCAAAAAACTCAGCTTCTATGTTTGATGGAGACTTCAAAATATATCCTATTGTAAATTTCCGAAATAGCGATAACAAGCCTATTACTCTAAATTTGAAATATTTCGCCTCTCAATCTCCAAACTTACAACTAAGTTGTAACATATACCTTAATGGTATCTTGGCATATACCACTATGCTTCACAACAATATCCAAGAAAACTCGGAAGTTCTATCTGAAAATATCACCTTCTCCCCTATCCTTTTAAAACCTGGATTGAACCATATTCGTATCAAATTGACTCACTCCAAAAGTGAAGATATTAAAGCTAAGATTTTGGAAAGTTCCACTATCACAATCCCAAAAGCTGAACCAGAGACCAAATTACCAAACTTGGAATATATATCCAAGTTGGCTTTTCCATTTTCCATCTATTCAGATTTACAGGATACAGGTGTTCTAATTACAGATTTTCATGCCAATACAATTGCTTCTGCTTTTCAGGTTGTTTTTCAACTCGGAAGGCTCATGAAAACTCCGCCTTACTATCTGACAATGACATATGATATAAATAAGATATTGGATAAAAATATTATTGTTGTAGGACCTCAAATATCCAATTACAAAGTTCTATATCAGAATGCACCTATAAAATTTATTCGTGGTGGTATCATAAAAGAGCAATATATCAAAGAGCTAAATAAAACCATTAGAACCAGAGAGATAGCCGATTTCTCCAATATCCTATTTGCCCAAACCTACCAATCTATTTTTAACCCAAATAGGATAGTTTTCGAACTAACCGCACAATCACCTAAAACACTACTTAAAGGGGTTCAAAATGGATTTGTGCCTATCCAACTCGGAAATTTTAAAGGTGATGTGTGGCTCTACAATATAGAGACAGAAGACCAACAATCATCTAGATATAGAAAAAGCTATATTGCCGATGAGGTTTTCAAAGGGTTCAAAAATATCTATGCCGATGAAAAATATCTCGATATTGAGAACTTCTAAATCATGAATAGATTGTTAGCTCTTTTCCTCCTCCTGCTCTTTTCAACCTCATCACTATTTAGCAAATCTGACAAGAGGCTTATCGTCTCACAACTTGATAGTAATTTATATAGAATGAGGATATATCTAAATTTCGAGAATCCGAGCCAAACATCGGCAAAACTTACTAAATCGGCTAACAAGTTTTTCATCACTATTCCGAAGCCTGATAGATTCAATATCGTAAAGATTAGGGAAACTCTCTATTACCAATCTTCAATTGATAAAAGTAGCTATTTAAATATATTGGCAAATGGTAATTTTGTTCAACAACTAACATCAGAAAATGGTGAAAATACCATCACTATTCCAAAAAAATATTTTCGACAAGATTACAACTCGGTAGGGGTTCAGAGTTTCCATAAGTCGCCAGATTCCTGGATTCAAATCGACCTATCCAAAAGCTATATAGACATCTATTTTCAACTGAAAGAGTTTGAGGAGAGGCTAAGTTCTATATATAGATATATGTTTGATACTAAAAATATCTATCGAGATAGTATAAATTTTGTCTTTCCAAAATTGCCTACTGAACAAGATTTGACCAATTACGGAATTGTCGCGAATGCTATTGGGAATATATTGAAATTTAGGTATATAAATTTCTATGTCTCCACCTCTATTAGTGATAGTATGAACAATATAGTTATTGGTAGCTGGAAAAAGATTAGGGGGATTTTGCAAAAACATATAGATATTAAGAAATTCGATGAGGTAGCGAAAAAGGGGATTGGAACAATAGGAGTATATAGAAATAGAAACAATCCAAGTAAAGGGATTTTGGTAATTGGAGGCAAAGACACCAAAGAGATAGAGAAGGCAATATATAAGCTGTTTGATAAAAATTTAGAAATATACGACCAGCAATATATCAGTATTGCATCAAAAGAGATAGAGATAGAGAAAGCTCAACCCTATACAGCTCCTAAGTTTGCTCCGTTTGGAAAAAAGATATATCTCAGAGATTTAGGGCTAAATTCTTTAACTTTCGTTGGAAAAGGTAATTTCAATATATCATACAAGTTGAACATATATCCATCTTTCAAATTCGACAATAGCAATATTGGAATGAGGTTGAAATACTTCTCCTCTGATATTGCAGGGGTAGATAGAATATTCAATATTTCAATAAATGATATGTTCGTCTATCAATATTCAGATGAATACCTATCACAAAAGGAGAGTTATAGAGATACGGGAGAATTTGGATTTCCTGCCAATATTCTAAATGGTGGAGGTAAATTCAATTTCAATATAGAAATATCTAGTCTTTTGAAAGACCCTTCAATAGAGCCATCAGATATCAAATTTACTCTAAGAGATGACTCATATATAGTATTACCAAAAGGAAAATCCTATATAGAACTACCAGAATTGAAATATATTATGGAGTCATCATTCCCTTTCTCTATTTATCCAGACCTGCAAGATACTGGGATAGTGATTACAGATTTTCACTCTCAAACAATAGCATCTGCTATGTTTTTAGCATTCAAGTTAGGAATGGATATCCAATCTCCGGGATATTTTTTGAAGCTAACCTATGACATAAATTCAGTCAAAGATAAAAATATTATTCTCGTAGGTAAGGAGATAAGAAACTATGGAGCTATCTACGAAAAAGCTCCTATTCAATTTACGAAAGGTGGAATTATTAGAAGAGGATACGATAAAAAAACTCGCAAAAGTTTCCAATACAGAGAAGATATAGACCTAAGTAATTTTGTAGTTGCCCAAACTTACCAATCTTTATTTGACCCTAAAAAGATAGTGTTTGAGGTAACTGCTCTATCTCCAAAAGTTCTATATATTGGAGTTCATAAAGGATTTACCCCTGATAATAGTTGGAGTTTTAAGGGGGATATTTGGTTCTACAATGTTGAAAGCGAAAAAGCATATTCATACCAATTCCAAAGAAAATATATAGTAGAGAATATTGAAAGTGAAGATAATAACCAATCTATATCAGTTGAGGAGCTATGATTTTGGTAATTAGATACTTACTATTTTTCACCCTAATCCTTGCCTCTCTTCTCTCTGAGGAGATAAAAATATATAGAGATGGCATATCCCTAATTCAAAGAGGAGAGAAAAAATATATTAGGATATATCTTAACCACGATAATAATTCCACCTTTC
>DTUW01000178.1:35070-38890 GCA_012963895.1 Campylobacterales bacterium
AATGTTTCCTATCGCTAATAGGTGGAAGGTGATAGATATGAGGGCTGTTATTAAATATACTCCATCTATTGCACTAGAACAGGAACGGTCATTTCTCAATATCAAACTCAATAACTTTGTTTTAAAACAATATAGATTGTTGAATAGCAAATTTACAAATCACCGAGAAATTGCTATTACGATAGAAAACATTCCTTATAATAAATTGAAAAAACATAACCAATTTACTATACAACTTTACCAACACTACTCTAAGAGTGGCAAAGAGGAGATGGGAACAGCTCCCGAAGTCTGGACTCAAATCAACTTAGAAGATAGCTATATAGAATTAGTAATCGAGAACAAGCCAATAAAACCCAATTTATCATTCCTAATAGATGATGTATTAGATATATTCAACCCCATCGATGAAAAGATAAACTATATATTTCCCGACAAAAGCAACCAGACAATTTATAACTACTCTTTTTTCTCTGTCGTTCTCGGCAAGATAGAGCAGTTTCGAAAGGTAGATTTTTCTATCACTCTAAAAACTATCTCCAAAAATAGAGACAATGTCATTGTTGCAACAACTAAACAGTTACAAGAGATTCTGAATTTCAACAAAATTGGATTGAAGATAGAAGGAAATATCAACCTCTTTCCAAACCCATACAACCCCTCATTAGCTCTTATTATTATCACTGCTGAAAATGAGGAGAAATTGCGAGATATTCTATACTCTACCTTTGGTTTAGATATGAATCTCAATAATGAAGATAGTAAAAAGATTGAAAAAATCACATCTTTAAAACCAGCAAATCCATATTCAACCCCTGGATTTATTGATAGTGGTTCAAAAGTCTATTTTAAGGACTTGGGATACAAGAGTAAGACATTTACAGGATTTTTCGCCCCTCCTCTAAAAATAGAGTTTAAGCTCTATCCCGACCTCTATTTTCAGAAAAAAGCTACCGGAAAAGTTGCGATAAATTACATTTTTCCGACCGCTATCCAAAAAGATTCTATTGCTAATATATTTGTTAATAATAAATTTGTCTCTCAAATATCGATTTTAGAGGAGAAGAACAGCCAGTCACTGAAAAATTACCTATTTTTAGATAGTAGAACTTCTAGCAAATACCCCGCCTCTCTCCTTCAAGGTGGAAAAAATAGTATTAGAATAGATATGAAAATGGTTCCTCTCAATTGGAGTAATGATGCTCTCAAAGCCACCATATTAGACGACTCATATTTTGAAATCCCAGAAGGTGTCCATTGGATAGCTATGGCAGATTTGAAATATTTCACCTCATCGGCTTATCCATTCTCCATCTATCCAGATTTACAAGATACCTATATTCTATTAGGTGATAAACAGATTTCTACGATAGAGGGAGTTATGCAGATATGTAAATTTCTAGGACAACATATACAATATCCACCAATCTATCTCCACATAGGAGACAGCTTAGATGAGGTAAATAGACAGAAAAATATCATATTTGTAGGAGGGTATCATCAGAAATGGCAGAAGATATATGACAATGCACCTCTTGTAATTAAAAAAGATGGATATGTTAAAGATATAGATTTGAGTAATAAATTTTTAAGTGATGAGGTTGAAGAGAGAAGGATAAAGATTTTTGAAAATAGTTCTATTAGCGGATACCTCTTGACCCAATTTTTTCAATCCCCTTTCAATTCTGAAAAAAGTATTCTAATGTTTTTTGGAAAAGGTATAGACCTGCAAAAAGAGATAAGAAGTATTTTAGATACTAAGTTTAATAAGAAGATTCAAGGAGATTTAGTTATTTCAAAACTGACTGGAAAGGGCAAAAAAGAGATTTTTAGTTTCGATATTAAACCTCCATACTATATTGGAGATTTTGATATGATAAATCGAATTATGTTTTATATAGGAAATAATCCAAAGATATTTTGGGGAATTTCTTTTGTTCTAATTGTTCTAATTTCTTACTTGTTAAGAAAAATACTTATCTTACATAGAATGAGGAGACACGAAAACGATGCGAGTGCTGATGACTAGAATTTTTTTATTAGGGACTTTGATGTATTCAAGTCTATTTGGTCTAAATTACAACTATTGGGGTATTTTCAAGAAGAATTTTATCTCTTCTCAGGGTAGGGTAATTGATAGGTTTAATAGCGATGTTACCCATACGGAATCGACCGGCTACGGTATGTTCTTCGCTGTTACTTATGGAGATAAAAAGACTTTTGACCTCATCAGAACATGGTTGCATAACAATATTAAGAAAAATGAGAAAAACCTATATGGTTGGAAGTGGGGTAAGAGAAGCGATGGAACTTGGGGTATGTTGGATATGAATAATGCTACCGATGGAGATATGTGGATAGCCTACTCTCTACTATTAGCATATGAGAAGTGGAATGATGTTGGATATATGCAGGAGGCAAAACAACTTATTCAAGCAATCAAGGAAAATACTATTATCAAAATCAATGGCAAACATCTACTACTACCAGCCTATTTCGGATTTGTAAAAGAGGATTATGTAAAACTCAATCCGTCGTATGTAATCCCGTTCATATTTGAGAAATTTCGAATATATGACCACGACAAAATCTGGGATTCTCTAATATTAGATTCAATAGACTTTTTCCAGATGTCAGCATTGGGTAATCTTAGAATGCACCCAGATTGGATAAAGTTCGATATTAATGAGGATAGATATACCTATTTTGGTAATGAGTCGATATTTGGATTTGATGCTATTAGAGTTCCTCTGTTTTTGGGATACTACTACAAGCTAAAAAAGAACGACTATCTAAAAGATATATTAAAAGGATATGTAGTCTTTTTAAAATATATTAAGAAGTTGGATAAATTTATCTATCAGATAGATTTTAAGAACCATAAAATCAGATATAGATACCCACCATATGGATTTTTAGCAGTGTATAAATATCTATACGACCTATTCCATATCACTCCTCCATCTTCATTGGTGAAGAAAATAGAAGAAGGAATTAGAAATGAGACGAATAATTATTACTCTTTTAGCCTACTTCTCTTTACTGACATATTCAGATAGTAATCTACTATTTGGATTAAGTTCTCTATATGAAAATCAGATAATTGCATTAGGGCAGAAGTATGAACAGGCAGGTGAATATCAGAAAGCTTATGACATATACAAAGGCTATTTAGCCAATAATCCATATTCAAGCAAAATAGACCAAGGGCTACAAAGAGTAAAAAAGTATATATCAACCAATAGAGGAGCGACAAGAAATAGAGGATATACAGCTGGTAACTATCTAAACACCAGTAGAGTAAATCCCCAGAAGTTCTATGCTGTTCAGGTCCTGACAACAAAACACAAATACATAAAAGCAGCAAAAAGGGAAAAAAGAAAATTCGAACGGTATGGATTAAAATGTTACTTGAAGTCTGGAAAATATCTATATCTTAGATGTAACCCGTCGAAAAGTAGAGAAGAGTTGCAAACTGCTATCGATATTTTGGAAAGAATAGGGGCTGATTACTTTGTGGTTCGAGATTCCAATATCCCTATACAACAGAATCCTGTTCCGAAACCTGCACCAGTCCAGAAACCGAATCCTGTTCCTCAACCTGAAACAGTTCAGAACCTAAATCCTGTTCCGAAACCTGCACCAGTCCAGAACCTAAATCCTGTTCCGAAACCTGCACCAGTCCAGAAACCGAATCCTGTTCCTCAACCTGAAACAGTTCAGAACCTAAATCCTGTTCCGAAACCTGCACCAGTCCAGAACCTAAATCCTGTTCCGAAACCTGCACCAGTCCAGAAACCGAATCCTGTTCCTCAACCTG